>NZ_JBEXCV010000041.1:0-58955 GCF_040605455.1 Embleya sp. NPDC005575
TCGCGCGCGGCCGGGCGCCGGCGCCCGCCTACGTCGCACGCCGGCTGCTCGCAGCGGGCTTCGCGGCGACGCTGTTCCGGCCGCTGTACGCCAGTGGCCGGCTCGACGCGGTGATGACGCGCGGGTGGGCCTACGGCACGTTCCTGGTCCTGGTGGTGCTGTTGACGTCGTTGTGCGACGCGGTGGTGGCCGCCATGGCTCGGGTGGATCGCCCGTTTCGTCCCGCACTGTTGGTCGAACTGCGGGCGCTGTGCACGGGGTTGAGCCCCACCCGACGATGCGGGCCGGACGGCGAGGGCACCGGGCGGGCCTGCGGGATGACCGGGATCGGCACCGCGGTGGGCGCGACCGGCATGCTGGTGGCACTGTCCGCCGGCGCCCTCGGGTTGTGGGCGGTGCCGGTGTTCTGCCTGCCGTCGCTGCTGGTGCTGCTGTCCTTTCGGCGCTACGCCGCGACCCGGCTGGTGCATCGGCAGACCCTCGACGCGCTGTCCCGGTTGCCGGAGGCGGCCGGGTGCGGGTCGCCGGGGCATGCCGCCCGGGTGGGCGATCTCGCGCACGCGGTCGGGGTGGACCTCGGCCTGGGCGAGGTGGAACTGCGCGAGTTGCAGTACGCGGCGAAGATGCACGACATCGGGCAACTCGCGCTGGCGGAACCGGTGCCCGGCGGCACCACGCTGGAGCTGCCCGAGGCCGAGCAGCGCCGGATCGCCCGGCTCGGCGCGGAGGTGATCCGGGAGAGCGGCGTACTCGATCGGGTCGCCACCATCGTGGCCGCGCAGGCCGACCCCTACCGGGACGCGCAGGGCGGGCCGCCGCCACCGCTGGCCGGCCGGATCATCAAGGTGGTCAACGCCTACGACGACCTGATCACGCTGACCGAGGACCCGCGTGCGCGACGCGAGGTGTTCGCCCGACTGCGCGCGGACGCGACCGGGGCATACGACCCGCGAGTGGTCGAGGCGCTGGCGCAGGTGCTGGAACGGTCCGGCTGAGTCGCCCGGACCGGTTCGGCGCGCCGGGCCCGGACAAAGATGGCGGGAGGGCCTTGTCGGGCAGGACACCCGCCGGGGACGGCTTCCCGTGATTGGATTTCGGGCGGGGCGTCATCGCGCCTCCGATACGCGCTTCAGCACGGCCCGACCCGGGCCCGAAGGAGGAACGACGATGGCCGAGCAGGTCCTGGCGGAGATGGTGGCCAACGTGGCCAAGGTCGTCGCCCACGAGGGGGACACGGTCGAGGCCGGCAGCACGCTGGTCATCCTGGAGTCGATGAAGATGGAGATCCCGGTGCTCAACGAGTTTCCGGGCACCATCGCACGCATCACCGTCGCCGAGGGCGATGTGATCCAGGAGGGCGACCCGATCGCGGTGATCGAGTAGCACCCCGGCGAAGCGCCTTGTCGGGGCATTCGCGTCGGCCCGACCGCGGGGGTCAGATCGACGTGAGCACCCCGTGCTCGACGCATTTGGCGGTCCAACCGCGCGGGGTCACCTGTACGGTCATCCGCCGCCGGCACCGACCGCAGTAGCGCGGTGGTTCGAGTTCGCGGCGCCGCACACAGTCGTCGTGTGCGGCGCCGGCAAGCTGTTCGCCGCAGTGGTCGCAGAAGGCTGCATCGGTGGTCACGGCCGTAGATTACGGCCTGCGCCCCGGCGGCTCGACCGGCCCCGTCCGGGTGCGGCCCCGACGAACGGCACGCACACCGATCAGGCTTGCGGGGCCTCGCGCAGGTCCTTGAGGTAGCAGATCAGTTCCACCTCGGGCACCGGCCACCAGTCGCGCTCGGGCGCGCGGTGAAAGCCCATCCGCGCGTAGAGCCGGTGTGCGGCGCGCATGTCCCACACGGTCGAGATCGCGACGGCGGTGAAGTGGTGCTTGCGGGCCCGCTCCAGGCATGCCTCCACGAGCGCCTCGCCGATGCCGCGACCGCGGGCGGCCGGACTGACGGCGAGCATTCGGAACTCGCCCTCGTCCTCCCGGGCGACCTCCGCGTACGCGCTGCCGGGCAGCACGAAGGCCACGGTGCCCAGGATCTCGCCGCTGCTCTCGTCCACGGCCACGAGCAGCTCGGAGTTCTCCGCGCGGTGCGCGGCATTGCGCAGTTCGTTGACGTAGTCCTGGTCGGCGGCGATGAGGCCCGCGTACCCCGCGACGGTCACGTCCCCCACCGCTTCGTACTCCTGCGCACGCGCCTGGCGAATGCGAGCGCCGGCGGGCGCGGGGTGGTGATCGTGCGGTCGGGCCGCGGCGGCGGAGGCAGGAGGATTCATAGCCGTCCAGCTTACGCTGCGGATCACACGCCCATGGTCGTGCGCGGGTAAACCGCCTCCGGGTCGGTGAGCACGTTCAGCAGGTACGGCACGCCGGAGTCGAACGCGCGCCGCAGCGCGGGCCCGATCCGCTCGGGGCGGGTGATCGTCTCGCCCGCGCCGCCCAAGGCGCGCACCACGTCGTCGTAGCGGGTGCCCGGGGTCAGGTCGGCGGCCACGTCGTGCCCGTACGACATGCGCATCGGGTGCTTCTCCATGGCCCAGCAGCCGTTGTTGCCGACGATCAGCACCACCGGCAGGCGGTGCCGGACCAGGGTGTCCACGTCCATCAGCGAGAAGCCCGCCGCACCGTCCCCCAGCAGCAGCACGATCTGCGCCGAGGGGCGGGCCAGCCGCGCGCCCAGCGCGTAGCCCAGGCCGGTGCCCAGGCAGCCGAACGGGCCCGCGTCCAGCCAACCGCCGGGGCGGGCGGGTTCGATGTACTTGCCCGCGAAGGACACGAAGTCGCCGCCGTCGCCGATCACCACGGCGTCCTCGTCGAGCCGGCGCAGCAACTCGCCGTGCACGCGCGCCGGATGGATCGGCCGGCCGGCGCTGCCCAGGAGCGGTGCGTCGGACTGCGCGGCGGTGCGCGCCGCGTCGCGCACGTGCGCGGCCCAGAGCCGGTACATGCCCACCCGGCCGACCCGCTCCCACGCGGTGGTGAGCGCGTCGAACAGTGCGGTCAGGTCCGCGGAGAGCGTCATCGCGCAGTGCGCGTGCGGAGCCGGTCCCGCGGGCGCGTCGGTCAGGTGCACCACGCGGGCGGCGGGCCCGCCGCCCTGGCCGCCGAAGCTGCCGTAGCCCAGCCGGAAGTCCAGCGGCGCGCCCGCCACCAGCACCAGGTCGGCGCCGCGGAGGGCGGTCACCCGGGCCCGGCCGGCGAGCAGCGGGTGGCCGGCGGGCAGTACGCCCCGGCCCATCCCGTTGGCCACCACCGGTATCCCCATGGTCTCCGCGGCCCGGCGCGCGGCCTGCTCCGCGCCGCCGATCCACACGTCCTGGCCGAGCACCAGCACCGGTCGTGCGGCGCGGGCGAGCAGGTCGGCGATCTCGGCGACCGGATCCGGGTCCGGCAGCACCGGTACGGGCGGTGCCGGGTGCGGCAGCGGCACCTCCGCGCGGTCGTAGAGCACGTCCATCGGCACGTCCAGGAAGACCGGACCCCGGTGCGGGCTGTTCGCCAGGGTCAGCGCGGCGTCCACCTCGGCGGCGATTTGGTCGGTGTCGTGCACGGTCGCCGCGCGTTTGGTGATCGGCGCCAGCAGCGGCGGATGGTCGAGCTCCTGGAGCGCCCCCGAGCCCCAGCGGAACGCGGGTGCGCGTCCGCCCAGGACCAGCATCGGCGAGCCGTTGAACCAGGCGGTGGCCACCGCGCTGACCCCGTTGGTGATGCCGGGGCCCGCGGTCAGCACGGCCAGGCCCGGCCGGCGGGTGAGTTTGGCGGTCGCCTCGGCGGCGAACACGGCGGTCTGCTCGTGCCGTACGTCCACCACCCGCAGAGGTGGCGCGGCGCCGACCGCGGCGTCGTAGAGCGGGAAGACGTGGCCTCCCGACAGCGTGAACATCGTGTCGATCCCGTGCGCCCGGGCGGCGGCGACGGCCAGCGTGCCGCCGTGCCCCTCCACCGTCCGGTCGGCGTGGTCTCGTTCCTCGGCCTCTCGCCGTGCGCGCATGACCGACCTCCGTCGCCGTGGACACGGCCGACCCCGTGCCGGAGGGAAACCTATCCGCGCGTGCTACCGGGCAGTAAGAGGCGACCGCCGACGGCCCCGGATCCGGTGGGGCCGTCGGCGGGTCGGGTGCGGCTACAACGTCTGGTTGAGCGCCTTGACCGGCATGCTCAGTTCCTTGAGCAGCTCCAGGTCGGCGTCCGCGGCGCGGCCCAGGGTGGTGAGGTAGTTGCCGACGATCACCGCGTTGATCCCGCCGAGCAGGCCCTCGCGTGTGCCGAGGTCGCCGAGCGCGATCTCCCGGCCGCCCGCGTAGCGCAGGATGGTTCGGGGGAGGGCGAGTCGGAAGGCGCCGATGATCTTGAGCGCCTCGCGCGGCTCCAGCACCTCCTGGTCGGCGAACGGGGTGCCCGGGCGCGGGTTGAGGAAGTTCAGCGGGACCTCGTCCGGCTCCAGCTCGGCCAGCTGACCGGCGAACTCGGCGCGCTGCTCGGCGGACTCGCCCATGCCGACGATGCCGCCGCAGCACACCTCCATGCCCGCCGCGCGCACCATCCGCAGGGTGTCCCAACGCTCCTCCCACGTGTGCGTGGTGACCACGTTGGTGAAGTACGACTTGGCCGTCTCCAGGTTGTGGTTGTAGCGGTGGATGCCCAT
Source organism: Embleya sp. NPDC005575 (assembly GCF_040605455.1). NCBI lineage: Bacteria > Bacillati > Actinomycetota > Actinomycetes > Kitasatosporales > Streptomycetaceae > Embleya > Embleya sp. NPDC005575. Next base: position 4,644 of record NZ_JBEXCV010000041.1, read on the forward strand.
GTCGGCGAGTTCGTCGACCTGCTCCTGGGTGAGCATGCCCAGCGACGCGGCGATGTTGATGTCGACGACCTCGCGGATCGCCGCGACGCCCTCGCGCATCTGCTTCATCAGGCGCTCGTCCGGGCCGCGCACGGCGGCCACGATGCAGAACTCTGTGGCGCCGGTCGCGGCGGTCTCCTTGGCGGCCTCCACCAGCGAGGGGATGTCCAGCCACGCGGCGCGCACGGGGGAGGGGAACAGGCCCGACTGGGAGCAGAAGTGGCAGTCCTCGGGGCAGCCGCCGGTCTTGACCGACACGATGCCCTCGACCTCGACCTCGGGTCCGCAGTGCCGGACCCGGACCTCGTGCGCGAGCTGGAGCAGCTCTTCCAGGCGGTCGTCCGCCAGTTCGAGCACGGCCAGCACCTGATCGGCGCTCAGGCCCTGCCCCTCGTCGAGGACTTGGCGCCGGGCCACGGCCAGGATGTCGTCGTTCACGGTCTGCGTACGGTCACTGTCGAGGGTTTCCGTCATGTCGCTCACCTCGCGGTCGGATCCTGTATGGCGCGGAACGCGGCCGCGTCGAAGGTACCGCCCAGGGCCGGGGACAAACTCGCGCGGGCGGTGAGCAGGAAGTCGGCGGGATGCAGCGAACCCGCGCCGGCGGGCAGTACACCGGCCAGCGGTCGGGCGGCCAGGGTCTCCAGATCCCGGACGTTGCAACGCATCGCCAGGTCGGCCTCGGCGGGCCAGGAGCCGATCACCACGCCGACCAGGTCCACGCCCCGGTGGGCCATCGACTCCAGGGTGAGCGCGGTGTGGTTGAGCGTGCCCAGGTCGGGCCGGGCCACCACGAGCGCGCCGGCCTTCAGCTCGTGGGCCAGGTCGGCGATCGTGGTGCCCTCGTCGTCGAAGCGCACGAGCAGGCCGCCCGCGCCCTCGACGACGACCAGGTCGGTCTCCTTGGCGAGCGCGCGAACCCGGTCGGCGACGCCGTACAGATCCACCGGTGGCAGGCCGGAGACCCGGGAGGCGGCGGCGGGGGAGAGCGGATCGGGATAGCGCGAGTACTCGTGCAGGTCGCTCACCCCGGCCAGGCGCCGAACGTCGGCGAGGTCGCCCGCCTCGTTCGGCCCCACACCGGTCTGCGATGCCTTGACCACGGCCACCGTGCCACCGCGCACGGCCGCGATCGCGGCGACGGCCGCCGTGACGATCGTCTTGCCCACCCCGGTGTCGGTACCTGTCACCACGAGAACGCTCATGGCGTGAGCCTAAGGGGACCTTGGCCCCGTCGTTCGTGGACCTGTGGCCCAGGGGGAGCGGCCTGCCGGTGAGGCACCATGGAAGTGGTGGGCATGCAGCTCGGCGGAGCAGCGTGACTCGCCACGAGCGGCCCTCTGCACAGGGCTGTGGGAGTGAACGGCATTCCTCCGGCGATCGGCCGGACGGCCCGGGTGGACTCGGATCGTCCGGCCGATGGCATACCTATCGGCGAAGCGCCCGGCCTCACTCCTGCGGGCGGCGCAGCCGGGCGACGAACTTGTACCGATCCCCCCGGTACACGGATCGGACCCACTCGACCGGCTCGCCGTCGGTGTCGAAGCTGTGTCGGGACAGCAGCAACAGCGGTAGACCCACGTCGGTGCCCAGCAGTCCCGCCTCGCGCGGGGTGGCCATCGCGGTCTCGATCGTTTCCTCGGCCTCGGCCAGGTGCACGTCGAAGCCGGCCGACAGGGCCCGGTACAGCGAGTTGTGCTTGGCCAGGTGCTTGCGCAGGCCCGGGAAACGTCTGGTGGACAGGTGCGTGGTCTCGATCGCCATCGGCTCGGAGTTGGCCAGCCGCAGGCGCTCTATCCGCAGCACCCGGCTGCCGGGCCGGATCGCGAGCCGCTCCGCGAGGTGGTCATCGCACGTGATGTAGCCGATCTCGATCAATCGAGAGGTCGGCTCCAGCCCCTGGGCCTGCATGTCCTCGGTATAGGAGGTCAGCTGGAGGCTCTGCGCCACCTTGGGCTTGGCCACGAAGGTGCCCCGGCCCTGGGCGCGCTCGAGTCGGCCCTCGATGACCAGCTCCTGGAGGGCCTGCCGCACCGTGGTGCGGGAGATGTCGAACTGCGCCGCGAGGGTGCGTTCCGGTGGCACGGGCGTGCCCGGTGGCTGGGTGTTCGTCAGCTCCTGAAGATGGCGCTTGAGGCGGTAGTACTTGGGCACGCGCGCGCTCGGCTCGAGGCCGGGGTCGCCTCCTGCCGTCGCACTTTCCGCCGCGGTTGTGATCGCGTGTTCCGCCGTCACCGGTGCCCTCCTGACACGTTCGGTCCCCATCGTGGCACGACCACCGATCCCCCCAGGACCTGGAGTGCGGATGTCGGTCCGATAACGGCGTGACTTCGCCGTCTACGGAACCTTGACACCCCAATTGGTCTATGCCAACCTCCGAAATGGTCTAAACCATTGATGGTCACCGCGTAACCCTCGTCCCTGGTGCGTCAGTGTTTTCCCATTCGAGTCCCCTCCCCAGTGGGGGACTCGGTCGGTCCGCGCACCTCACGGATCCGACGGGGAACATCGGCAACTCCATACCGAACTGCGGTGCCCGACATCCTGAGGAGGATGTAGTGAAGCGTCGTCTTCTCGTCGCGGCCGGTGTCGCGGCGGCGCTGACCGGTGTTGCCGCCTGTGGATCCGACAGCAGCGATGACAAAAAGGACAACAAGCCGGCAGCGTCCAACGCGCCGGTCGCGGCCAACGGAAAGACGGTTCGGGTCTGGCTGATGAAGGGCTCCGCGCCCGACGACTACATCGCCGCGCTCAAGGCGAAGTTCGAGACGGACCACCCGGGCGCCAAGCTGGACGTGCAGATCCAGCAGTGGAACGGCATCGGCCAGAAGATCACCGGTGCGCTCGCCAGCAACGACGCTCCCGATGTGGTCGAGGCCGGCAACACCCAGATCGCCCAGTACGGCGCCTCGGGCGGTCTCAAGGACCTCAGCTCCAAGGTCACCGAGCTCGGCGGCAAGGACTGGCTGACCGGTCTGTCCGACCCCGGCAAGGTGGACGGCAAGACCTACGGCATCCCGTTCTACGCGGCCAACCGCGTCGTGATCTACAACAAGGACCTGTTCGCCAAGGCGAACGTCCAGCCGCCGAAGACCCGCGCCGAGTGGCTCGACATCACCAAGCGGCTCAACGCCGGCGACCAGCAGGGCATCTACCTGCCGGGCCAGAACTGGTACTTCTACGCGGGCCTGCTCAAGGACGAGGGCGCGGACATCGCGACCAAATCCGGCAGCGCGTGGAAGGCCAACCTGGACGGCGCGCCGGCCGCCGCAGCGTCCGCCTTCTACAAGGAGCTCCAGGCGCTCGGCAAGGCAGCCAAGGACGGCGACGAGAAGACCCAGCCCGAGGTCGTCGCGGCCGACGGCGGCAAGATCGCCCAGTTCATCGCCGTTCCCGGCGAGGCCGAGACGATCATCAAGTCGAACCCGGCCCTGAAGGACAAGTTCGGCTTCTTCCCGATCCCGGGCAAGGACGCGGGCAAGGCCGGTGCCGCGCTGACCGGCGGTTCCGACCTGATGGTCCCCGAGGCGTCGAAGAACCAGGACCTGGCCTACGACGTCATCAAGCTGATCAACAGCGACGAGTGGCAGGCCAAGCTCGCGCAGGCGACCAAGCAGCTCCCGAACAAGAGCACCCTCAGCGGCGCCGTCACGGCCGACCCGGGCGGCGCGGCGATGATGGAGGGCGCGAAGAACGGTTTCGCCACCCCGAACTCGCCGAACTGGGCTTCGGTCGAGGACAACAACCCGATCAAGGCCTACCTCACCAAGGTGATGACCGGCAACGACGCGGCCGCGGCCGGCAAGGAAGCCAACGCGTCGATCGAGAAGACGCTGAACACCAAGAACTGACGCGATGCGCGTACCCGAACCGCAGAGCGGATCGGATGAAGCGCACTCGGGCCGAACGGTCGGTTCCCGCCGCGGGGTACTCCTTCGCGGCGGGACCGGCCCGGCCCACCCGGCGCGGCCCGCCGGCGGACCCCCGTCGCCGGCTCCGCGCTCTCGCCACGTCCCGCCACCGGGCCGGACGGGCCGCAGACCCCCGACACCGAACAACGGGAAGGCAGCTGTGTCAGCCTCCAAGGCAGATGCGGTGGTCGCGACTCCTACGCAGCCCCCGCGCAACCAGGCGCCCTCCGGCGTCAGACGCGCAACGAAGCCCCCACGCAAGCCGTCGGGGATCGTCAAGTCGGTTACCCCGTACCTTCTTGTCGCGCCCGCGATCCTCGGGATCGTCTTCCTGCTGTTCTATCCGGTGGTCCGGAACGTCATGTTGTCGTTCCAGCATTACCGCTTCAAGCAGCTGATCTCACGGTCGGCCGACTACGTCGGCTGGGAGAACTACCAGGAGATCCTCAAGGACAGCGAATTCTGGGAAGTCACCCGCCGCACGTTCTACTTCACCGCGGTCAACGTCGTGGCGGTCATGCTGATCTCCACGGTGTGCGCGCTGATGCTGATGAAGCTCGGCAAGACCATGCGCATCATGGTGCTCATCGGGCTGGTCGCCGCCTGGGCGACCCCGGTCATCGCGGCCACCACGATCTTCAAGTGGCTTTTCCGCTCGGACAACGGCGTGGTCAACTGGGCGCTGGTCAAGCTCGGCTTCGACTACGAGGGCTACACCTGGTTCGGGCACGCGGGCTCCACCCTGACGGTGGTCACCCTGCTCATCGTGTGGCAGTCGATCCCCTTCGCGACGCTGACCCTGTATGCCGGTCTGACCACGGTCTCCACCGACATCTACGAGTCGGCCCGCCTGGACGGCGCGGGCCCGGTGCGGATCTTCCGCTCGATCACCTTCCCGATCCTGCGCCCGATCTTCGCGCTGGTGGCCTCGCTCGAAGTGATCTGGATCTTCAAGTCCTTCGCCCAGATCTGGGCGATCGCGGGTGAGAACGGCCCGATCAACGAGGTGCGCACGCTGCCCGTGTACGCCTACCAACAAGGCATGTCGGCCAAATTGTTCGACATGGCCGGGGCGATTTCCACGATCACCGTGGTGATCCTCGCCGTAATGCTCGTCTTCTACTTCCGTCAGATGTTCAAGCAGGAACGGGAGGCCGACAAGTGAAGGCGCGCACCCTGAAGCGGATTCCACTCAACATCGCGGCACTGCTGGTCTTCGCCGTTTCGATCTTCCCGGTCTACTGGATGGTCCTCACCGCGTTCAAGCCGGCCAAGGACATCCAATCGGCGACGCCGAAGTTCTGGCCGAGTTCGATCTCGTTCCACAATTTCGACACCGCGACCAGTGAGCCGCATTTCTGGGACTACTGGCGCAACAGCCTGATTGTCGCGGGTGTGGGCGTGCTCCTGGCGCTGGTCGTCGCGTGCTTCGCCGCGTTCGCGGTGGCCCGGATGCAGTGGAAGGGCCGGGCGCCCTTCATCCTGATGGTGTTCATCGCACAGATGGCGCCGTGGGAAGCGCTGATGATCCCGATGTACCTGATCGCGCGCGACAACGACCTGCTCGACTCGCTGCCGATGCTCACCGCGATCTATTTCGTGATGACGCTGCCGTTCTCGATCGTGACGCTGCGCGGCTTCCTCGGCGGCATTCCGGTCGAGTTGGAGGAGGCCGCGCGGGTGGACGGCTGTTCGCGGTTCACCGCGTTCCGCAAGATCGTCTTCCCGCTGCTGGCCCCGGGCCTGCTGTCCACGTCGCTGTTCGGCTTCATCACCGCGTGGAACGAGTTCGCGTTCGCCAACGCGCTCCTGCTGAACAAGCCGGAGCAGCGGACCCTGCCGACCTGGCTCAACTCGTTCAGCAACGGAATCACCATCGACTGGGGCGCCATCATGGCCGCCTCGACCCTGTTCATGCTTCCGGTTCTTGCGATTTTCCTGGTGTTGCAGGGCAAGGTCACCGGCGGTCTCACCTCCGGCGCGGTAAAGGGCTGATCGACCATGTCCGAACGTCTCGAGCGCCTCGCGCTCGCCGTCCTACAGCCCGGCTTCGACGGCCTGACCGCGCCCGGGTGGCTGCGGCACCACATCGCCGGGGGACTGGGCTCGGTGGGTCTGTTCGGTCGCAACATCGCGACCCCCGAGCAGGTCACCGCACTGACCGAGGAACTGCGCCGGGAAAACCCCGACCTCGTCGTCGCGATCGACGAGGAGGGTGGTGACGTCACCCGCATCCACGTGAACACGGGCAGCCGTTGGCCGGGCAACCTGGCACTCGGCGTCGTGGACGACGCCGCGACCACCGAGGCGGTCGCCCGCGGGCTCGGCCGTGAGCTGGCCGCGTACGGCGTCAACCTCAACTGGGCGCCGTCGGCCGACGTGAACTCCAACCCGGACAACCCGATCATCGGCGTGCGGTCCTTCGGGTCCGACCCCGAGCTGGTCGCCCGGCACACCGCCGCGTACGTGACCGGCCTGCAGGCGGCCGGCGTGGCCGCGTGCGTCAAGCACTTCCCCGGCCACGGCGACACCGCGATGGACTCGCACCACGGGCTGCCGCGCGTGGACGCCTCGCGCGAGACGCTGGCCGCGCGCGAGCTGGTCCCGTTCCACGCGAGCATCGCGGCGGGCAGCAAGGCGATCATGAGCGCGCACATCGTGCTGCCGGCCTACGACACCGAGCTCCCCGCGACGCTGTCCAAGACGATCATGACCGGGTTGCTGCGCCAGGAACTGGGCTACACCGGCCTGATCGTCACCGACGCGATCGAGATGGGCGCGATAGCCGACACCTACGGCATCGCCGAGGGCACCGTGCGCGCGATCGCGGCCGGCGTCGACGCGGTGTGCGTGGGCGGTGGGTTGTGCGACGAGGAGACCGTGCTGCATCTGCGCGACGCGCTGGTGAGCGCGGTCCGCGAGGGCCGCCTCGCCGAGGAGCGGCTGTTCGACGCCGCAGCCCGGGTGCACGAGCTGGCCGGCTGGGCCAAGGTCGGCGCGGCCGAACCGGTCGACTACGCACTCGGCCTGGACGCGGCCCGCCGCGCGGTCCGGGTGACCGGCACGGTGGTACCGATCACCACTCCCGCACACGTGGTCGAGCTGTCGCCCACCGCCAACATCGCGGTCGGCGAGCAGACCCCGTGGGGCATCGCCCCGGTCCTGACCGAGGCCCTGCCCGGCACCACCTTCACCCGGGCCCGGACCGCGGAGCCGCAGCTGATCGACCACGTGCTGCGCGCGGCGACCGACCGCCCCCTGGTCCTGGTGGTCCGCAACCTGGATCACCACGGGTGGGCCGGCGACATCGCGGGGAGCCTGCTCGCCGCGCGACCGGACGCCGTCGTGGTCGAGATGGGCATCCCCGGAGCTGCCACTCCGGGCGCCGCCCACCTCGCCACGCACGGCGCCGCCACGGTCTGCGGCATCGCCGCGGCCGAGATCCTGACCGGCCGCCGGCTGGGCTGACGGCCGGATCGACCCGGCGTGTCGGTAGGACACGATGCGTCCGGACGCTGTGAACCCGTTCGACACGGTGCGTCCGGACGCCGTGAACCGGTTCGACACCGGGCCACCGGACACTGGGAACCGGTAGCCGGGCAGACGAAAGCCGGGCACCACGCCCCGTCACCGAGGATCCACGCGACACCTCGAAACAAATCCACGCGGCATCTCGAAATACCGCAGTCAGCAGTCGGCAATCAGACAAGTGGAATCAACGGAAGGCCGCACCATGTCCGCCACCACCGACGACCGTGACGCCCTGGGGCCCGACCGGGGCACCATCATGTCCGCCGAGATGGCGGAGCAGCCTGCCGTCCTGCGCCGGATCCTGGCCGAGGGCGCTCCGGCGATCCGGGCCATCGCGGCCGAGATCGCCGCGCGCAACCCGCGCTTCGTGCTGCTGACGGCGCGCGGCACCAGCGACAACGCCGCGCTGTACGCGAAGTACCTGATCGAGGTGCTGCTCGGCAAGCCGGCCGGGCTCACCTCGATGTCCACGACCACCGCCTACGGCGCGGAGCCGGACCTGACCGACTGCCTGGTCGTCACGGTCTCCCAGTCGGGCGGCTCACCCGACCTGGTGGCCTCGACCGAGGCGGCCCGCAAGGCCGGCGCGATCACCCTCGCGGTGACCAACAACCCGGACTCGGCCCTGGCCGCCGTCTCCGAGTTCCACATCGACGTGCTCGCCGGCCCGGAGAAGGCGCTGCCGGCGACGAAGACGTACACCGCGGAACTGCTCGCGCTCTACCTGTTCGTCGAGGGCCTGCGCGGCGGCGACACGTCGCCGGCCGACCTGCTGCCCACCCTGGCCCGGGACATCCTGGACCGCCGGCACGAGGTCGCCGAGTTGGCCCAGCGGTACCGCTTCGCGCAGCGCCTGGTGATCACCTCGCGCGGCTACGGCTACCCGACGGCGCGCGAGGCCGCGCTCAAGATCATGGAGACCAGCTACATCCCGGCCCAGCCGTTCTCCGGCGCGGACCTGCTGCACGGTCCCCTGGCCATGGTCGACAACGTCAGCCCGGTGATCGCGGTGGTCCCCGACGGCAAGGGCGGCGACGCGCTCCAGCCCGTCCTGGAGCGGCTGCGCGGCCGGGGCGCGGACCTGATGGTGATCGGTACGGCCGACCAGGTCGGTCGGGCCTCGGCCGGGTTCGTCCTCCCCGAAGGCGTGGCCGAGGAGGTCCAGCCGATCCTGGAGATCATCCCGCTGCAACTCCTCGCCTACGAGGTCACCATGGCGCGGGGCCTCGACCCGGACGCTCCCCGCGCGCTCGCGAAGGTGACCAAGACGCACTGAACTCGTGGCCGCATGGCCCTGATCGGTCCGGGTGGCTCGGGCCTCCGGGCTGCGGCCGCGATGTACGTGGCTCGGGAGGTGCACCCACCCGCTCCTCCCGTTGCGTTCGGCGCGGAGGTTGGGGTTTCAGGGACGTCGAGGGGGCCTGCCCCGGCCCCGTGGCGCCCGGCCGGGGCGGCCGGGTGGATTCCCGCGACGCGGGTTGGTTCGTCCCGCTCCGCTCGCTGCTTGGGGTGGCCTCTGCCGTGCGCTCGGGACCCGAGTCGGCTTGCCCCACTCGGGTGGGCTCCTCTCGCCGCACCTGTACCTCCGGCGATCCGGCTCGTTGTGTTCACGATCCAGTCGGCCAACGCGCTGCCCGCCGACCCGCGTCACCGCGTTCCGCCGTGCTCCGCGACCCCGGTCACGACCCGGCCCGGCCCAAGAGCCGTGCTTCGCGCCCCCGTCACCGCCGCGCCCGTCACCGCCGCGCCCGTTACGCCCCGCCCGTCACGCCCCGGCCCAAGAGCCCGTGCCCTGCGAGCCCCGCCCCCGCCCCGTCACGCCCCCGGCCAAGTCCCCGTTGCCCGCTCGACTCCGACGGCGCTTGCTCGCTCGACTGCTGTGCGGGTGACGGCGAAGATTGCGCCCTCGATCGCGGCGGCGAGGAGGATTTCGGTCCAACCCCGGTCGCGTTCCCAGGCGTCGGGTGCGTCGTCCCGGCCGGTGAGCGTCGTCCAGGCCCGGTCGACGAGCTTTCCGGCGAGCAGGCCCGCGCCGATGCCTGCGAGTAGGCCGATCGGGCGATAGGGCAGTGCCTTGGCAGTCGTGTTCATGTCCTGCGGCTGCCCCGGGAGGGCGTGTCCACGCGGGCGGCTTGTCCGACCAGGGGGTGGCGGTAGCGGTCAGATGTCCGCTTCGTACGCCACCACGCCGCCGACCCATGTCTTGAGTACCGTCCAATCGTCGCTCCACCACACCAGGTCGGCGGCGGCGCCCGGGGTGAGGCGGCCCAGGTCGGTGCGGCCGAGGGCATCGGCGGGGACTCGGGTGGCGCTGGTGAGGACGCGGGCCGGGGGGTTGCCCAGGCCGATCAGGTTGCGGACGGCGAGGTCCAGGGTCAGCGCGGAGCCGGCGATCGTGCCGTCGGGGTTGCGCGGGACGTCACCCTCGACCAGGGTCACGTCGACGTCGCCGAGCCGGTAGCGGCCAGGGGGCATGCCCGCGGCGGCCATCGCGTCGGTGACCAGTGCGGTTCGCTCGCCGGCGACACGCAGGACCAGCGAGCAGACCGGGCCCACCACGTGGTGCAGGTCCGCGATCAGGCCGGGGGTCAGCCGCGGGTCGCTCAGCGCCGCGCCCACCACGCCCGGTTCGCGGTGGCCCAGGCCGCGTTGCGCGTTGAACAGGTGGGTGACCATGGTCGCGCCCGCGTCCGCGGCGGCGGACATCTCGGCGGCGGTCGCGTCCGTGTGTCCGGCCGAGACTCGGATCCCCGTGGCGACGATGCGCCGAATGGCCTCGAGCGCACCGGGAAGTTCCGGCGCCAGGGTGATCAGGGTCAGCGCTTCGCGGACCGGGTCGTCCAGGAGCAGGCGATCGACCAGTTCACGGGTGGGCTCGCGCAGGTACTGCGGCGGGTGGGTGCCGACCCGGGCCGGGGACAGGAACGGTCCCTCCAGGTGCACGCCCAGGTCGCGTGCGATGGGCTCCGGGGCGAACTTGGCGCGCAGTTCCGCGGCCCGCACGAGGGCCGCGGTGAGCGTGTCCAGGTCGCCGGTGATGAAGGTCGGGCAGAACGCGGTGACCCCGGTCGCCGGGAGCTTCGCGGCGACCTCGCGCCACGCGGTCGCGTCGGCCGCCACGAAGTCGTGTCCGAACGCGCCGTTGAGCTGGATGTCGATCAGTCCCGGGGTGAGCACGCCGTGCGGCAGTCGGATGCCGTCGGGCCCGCCGGGGCCCACGGTCACACCGGTGATCCGGCCCTGCTCCACACTCACCTCGGCCGGGCCGGCGAGCGTCCCGTCCACAAGCACGCGAGGTGCCCCAATGCCGGCCACGCGTGCCCTTCCTTCCCTGCGGGACCGCTACGCGGCCGAACGTTCGGCGGCCTCCCGGTGCGGGCCGGGAGGCCGCCGCCCATTTTGGTTCAGACCAATCCTAGTTGTCTAGACCAATATCGAGGGACATGCCACGTATACAGGCGGTTATCGGGTCAGGAGTGGCGAACCGCGGCTCGCAGAGGTGGCGCTCGGGACAAACTGCGGACAAGGCGGCGCCCCACCCCTCGGGAGACGGCACCCCGCAGCCGAGAAGTCGGCGCCCACCCTCAGCCGGCGGCGAGCCGCGCCCGAGAAGGCGGGCGCCGCACGCTCAGGAAGTGGCGAACCGCAGCGCCGACAGTGCCCGCGATACATCCGCCGCCGTCAGGTCCGCACGCGCCGCCAGCCGCAGCCGGGAGATGCCGTCCGGCACCGACGGCGGTCGGAAGCAGCCGACCAGGACCCCGGCCTCGGCGCAACGCGCCGCGGTGTCGAAGGCGAGTTGCGCCTCGCCGATGAGCACCGACGCCACCGCGCCCTCGGGTTCGGTCACCCGCAGACCCGCCTCCCGGGCGCCCGTCGACAGCGCGCGTGCGTTTGCCCGTACCGCGTCGGCCAACCGCGGCTCCGCGCGCAGGATCCGCAACGCCTCCAGCGCCGCCGCCACACACGCCGGCGCCAACCCCGTGTCGAAGATGAACGGCCGTGCCGCGTCCACCAGATGCTCGATCACCCGGCCGGGCCCCAGCACCGCGCCGCCCTGCGAGCCCAGCGCCTTGGACAGCGTCGCGGTCGCCACCACGTCGTCGGCCCCCGCGAGCCCGGCCGCGTGTACCGCGCCCCGGCCACCCGAACCCACCACGCCGAGCCCGTGCGCCTCGTCCACGAGCAGAACGGCGCCATATCGCCGTGTGACGGCCGCAAGCTCGGCGAGTGGGGCGATGTCCCCATCCACCGAGAAAACCGCGTCCACGACCACCAGGGCGCGTTCCTCGGCCCGTTCCGCGAGCGCCCGGGCCACCGCCGCCACGTCCCGGTGCCCGGTGATCGCCACCCGGGCCCGGGAGAGCCGGCACGCGTCCACGATCGACGCGTGGTTGATCGCGTCCGAGACGACCAGGCCGCCCTTGCCCACCAACCCCGCGATCACCCCGAGGTTGGCCAGGTATCCGGAGGAGAACACCAGCGCCGCCTCTGCGCCCATGTGGTCGGCGAGCTCGGCCTCCAACTCGGCGTGCAGCGCGGTGGACCCGGTCACCAGCCGCGACCCGGTCGACCCGCCGCCCCACGTGCGCACCGCGCGCACCGTCGCCTCGACCACCCGTTCGTCGCGGGACAGCCCCAGGTAGTCGTTTCCGGCCAGATCCAAACCGCTCGCCGTCGCCTCGCGCGGACGCAGCCGGCGGCGCAGACCCGCCTCGACCCGCTGCTTCGCGCGGATGTCCAGCCAGTCGAGCGGGTGACCGCCGCCGCCGAGCGGCTGCCGTGGTGTGGGCGATTCGGTGGACATCGATACCTCACAGGTGCGGCGAAGTGGGGCGGCCAGGATCGCAGGCCCGACGGAAAGTACGCTGCGCGTGTGCCCTCCATGAACGATCTCGTCCGCCGCCACGGTGCGCTGCCCACCGCCGACCTGGAGTGGCTGCACCTGCTGGTGTCCGAGTGGCAACTGCTCGCGGACCTGTCCTTCGCCGACCTGGTGCTGTGGGTGCCCACCGGCGACGGGCAGTACGTCGCGGTCGCGCAGATGCGGCCGAACACCGGCGCCACCTCGCATCAGGACGACTTGGTGGGCGACTTCGTCCCGCGCGGGCGGCGGCCGATGCTGGACGCGGCGCTGGACGAGGGCCGGATCGTGCGCGAAGGCGACCCGGAGTGGCGCGACGACGTGCCGGTGCGGGTCGAGGCGATCCCGGTCTCCCGAGAGGGCCGGGTGATCGGCGTGATCGCGCGCAACACCAACCTGCTCACCGCGCGCACGCCGAGCCGGCTGGAATTGACCTACCTCCAGAGCGCCGCGGACCTCGCGCAGATGATCGCCGCAGGGACGTTTCCGCACGCCGGCGAACTGCTCGACATGGACGCGTCGCCACGCGTGGGCGACGGCCTGATCCGCCTCGACGCGGACGGCATCGTGCAGTACGCCAGCCCCAACGCGCTCTCCGCCTACCACCGGCTCGGCCTGACCACCGACCTGGTCGGCTGCCACCTCGGCCGGATCACCGCCGAACTCGCCCCGCACGAGGGGCCGGTGGACGAGGCCATCTCCGCGGTCGCCAGCGGCTGGGCCCCGCGCGAGACCGAGGTGGAGACGCCCGCGGCGGTGGTGCAACTGCGCGCGATCCCGCTCAAGCCGCGCGGGCAGCGGGTCGGCGCGATCATGCTCCTGCGCGATGTGACCGAGCTGCGCCGGCGTGAGCGCGAGCTGATCACCAAGGACGCCACCATCCGGGAGATTCACCACCGGGTGAAGAACAACCTGCAGACGGTGGCCGCGCTGCTGCGCCTACAGGCCAGGCGGATGGACGCGCCGCAGGCCCGGGCCGCGCTGGAGGAGGCGGTCCGCCGGGTCGGCTCGATCGCGATCGTGCACGAGACGTTGTCCCAGACGCTGGACGAGCGGGTGGACTTCGACGAGATCGCCGATCGGGTGCTGTCCATGGTCACCGAGGTCGCCGCGTCCTCGGTGCGGGTGCGCACCGCCCGGCACGGGAACTTCGGCGAACTGATCGCGGAGACCGCGACGCCGCTGGCGATGGTGCTGACCGAGCTGTTGCAGAACGCCCTGGAGCACGCCTTCGAGGACCCCGGCTACACCGACCGGTCCGGCACTTTGGAGGTGCACGCGGAACGTCGCGCGGAGCGCCTGCTGATCACCGTCACCGACGACGGGATCGGGTTGCCGGCCGATTTCGATCCGCAGGTCTCCGGCAACCTCGGTCTGCAGATCGTGCGCACCCTGGTCGGCAGCGAACTCGCGGGCCGTTTCGACATGGTGCCCAATCCGGCCGGCGGCACGATCGTCACGCTGGACCTGCAAATCCGTCAGCGCCGCTGAGCACAGCCGCATGTGGCCGCCGCGCGCATTCGGCCGTCACCCGCATTCCCGGTGCCGGGAAACGTCCGTACGTCGAAAAGCAGTTGCCCCGCCCTGGTCCGACCGGACCCTGGCGGGGCAACTGCTGGCAATGCTTTGGTGTTTCCGGTGATCAAGTCCCCGGAGTGTTCAGCCTGTCGTACGGATCAGGCGGAGGCGCGTGCGCGGTTGCGGGCGGCGCGGCGCTTGAGAGCGCGACGCTCGTCCTCGCTCAGACCGCCCCACACACCCGCGTCCTGACCGGACTCGAGAGCCCAGCCCAGGCACTGCTCCATCACGGGGCAACGGCGGCAGACCGCCTTCGCCTCCTCGATCTGAAGCAGAGCGGGACCGGTGTTGCCGATCGGGAAGAACAGCTCCGGGTCTTCGTCACGGCAGGCAGCAACGTGGCGCCAGTCCATGCGGTCCAACTCCTCGTGGGTCAGCGGGGGCTTCCGGCCCCGCTGTGGCTTGTGAATGTGAACGCTTTCACGAACCCCCCGACAAGCAAGGGGCCGACGAAGTCGGTCCCCAGGTTTGGCAGTGGATTCGGGCGGTGAAGATGACCTTTCGGCCACGTCCCTGCCGCCTCGTAGAGCCTTACAAACCTCGGCCGCCGATACAACCCCCTTGGGCCAGGATTTTTTAAATCATCGGTGTCGACTAGGTCACACCACTACATCGAAGGGGTGAACCGATATTTGCGTTCGAGTGAAAGGCCAAAGGGCCCTTCCACTCACACAATCACACGCAGTGCACGGGGAACCCCCCGGAAGGTCACACTCCGATGTTCTCCCAGATGGTCCCCATCGACCTGAAGGGAAACAGGTTCTTCAGCCCGAAGAGTGAACGCATCGCAGTCGTGCAGGGACACGACGTGACGCCCATGTGGAGCATTACCCGTGGAGCCCAGCATCCGGGCCAGATGGCGCAATGTGGGCAGTGTTGACATCCGGGTGAGCGCGAAGAGGTCCAATCCGGTGTCATATGACGCTTGTGGGCACGGATTCACCGGCCGGTTGCGCAAAAAAGTCCAAGGCACCGTGTTCTGCACTATCCCCAGACAGATTCCCTCGATCGGCTCCGCGCCGGGCACCTCCAGCGTCAGCGGACCGTGCCTGCGGGTGTCCCGCCCGCCGTAGAACCGGCGCATCGCGGACCGTACGTACAGCCCGGGCGTCGCGCGCCGGCCGCCGGCCCGGTGCTCCTCCACCCGACCGACCACCTCCGCGTCGAAGCCGATGCCGGCGCAAAACAGGAACCAGCGCTCGTCGGCCAGGCCCAGGCCGATCTCCCGACTGCGACCCGCGCGCAGCGCCTCCAACAGGAAGCCGGTCGCCTCGACCGGATCGTTGGGCATACCCAGCGAACGCGCGAACACGTTGGTGCTGCCGCCCGGGACCACGGCCAACGCGGGCAGCGACGGTGCCGGGCCGGACGCGAGCAGGCCGTTGGCCACCTCGTTGACCGTGCCGTCGCCGCCCAGCGCGATCACCAGGTCGAGGCCGTCGTCCGCGGCCTGTCGGGCCAGCTCGGCGGCGTGGCCCCGGTGCTCGGTGCCGACCACGTCGAGCTTGAGGTCGCTGGCGAGCGCGTGCGCCAGGACGTCCCTGGTTCGCTCGCTGGTGGTCGTGGCCTTGGGGTTCACGACGAGGAGGGCGCGCATGTACACCAGCGTATCTACCGACGGGTAAGCCTCCCGTGGGTCGTCGGGGCCCGAGCCCCGGTTACAGTCGTGGGGTGACCGAGAGCCCTTCCGCCCAGGACCAGTCGGGCCCCGCCGGGACCCTCCCCCTCACCTGGCGCATCTGCACCGCGGTGGTCGGTGTCGAGGCGTTCGCACTCCTCGGATACTCCCTCTATCTGACCTTCCGCAGCGAGTTCGGCCATCCGACCAACGCGTCGGAGGGCGTCGCGATCGGCGTCTACCTGCTGATCCTGGCCGCCGGGATAGTTGCCGCGTTCGTGGGCATGCTGCGCGGCCGGCGCTGGAGCCGATCGCCGGCGATCACCGCCAACCTGATCGTGGTCGGCATGGGGTGGTACCTGATCAAGGCCGATCAGCCGGTGATCGGCATCCTGACCATGATCGTGGGCGCGGTCACCATCGGAGCCCTCGCGACACCCGGCATGTACAACGCCCTCGAAGCCCGCCACCAGGCCCGCCGGGCCTGAGCCGGCCGCCGCCCGCACACCCGGCGGCGTCCGAAAGGCACGAAACGACGGCGGCCCCGGACCGACTTCGATCCGGGCCGTCGTCGTGGCCGGGGGCTACTCCTCGACGAGCAGCCGCTCGCGCAGCTGCGCGAGGGTGCGCGCGAGCAGTCGCGAGACGTGCATCTGCGAGATGCCGACCTCCTGCGCGATCTGGGACTGCGTCATGTTGCCGAAGAAGCGCAGCAGCAGGATCTTCTTCTCGCGCGGCGGCAGCTGCTCCAGGAGCGGCTTGAGCGATTCGCGATATTCGACGCCTTCGAGCGCGTCGTCCTCGGCGCCCAGGGTGTCGGCGACGGCCGGGGAGTCGTCGTCGGTGTCCGGTACGTCCAGCGAGAGCGTGCTGTAGGCGTTGGCCGATTCGAGCCCTTCGAGCACCTCCTCTTCGGAGATCCCGAGTTGCACGGCGAGCTCGGCGACGGTGGGGGAGCGGCCGTTGCGCTGGGAGAGCTCGGCGGTGGCCGAGGTCAGCGCGAGGCGCAGTTCCTGGAGTCGGCGCGGCACCCGCACCGCCCAGCCCTTGTCCCGGAAGTGCCGCTTGATCTCGCCGACGATGGTCGGCGTCGCGTAGGTCGAGAACTCGACCCCGCGATCCGAGTCGAACCGGTCCACCGACTTGATCAGGCCGATGGTGGCCACCTGGATCAGGTCGTCCAACGGCTCGCCGCGATTGCGGAACCGGCGGGCGAGGTGCTCGACCAGCGGCAGATGCATCTCCACCAGCCGATCGCGCACTGCGGCCCGCGCGGGCGGGTCCGATTCGAGCAGCGCGAGCTGCGCGAACAGGCCGCGCGCGACCTCCCGGTCGTGGGCGTGGCGTTCGGAACCGGCACGTCGCCGGTTCGGCACCGCCGGTCCCGTGTGCCCGGCGGATCCGGCAGGTTTTGCCGGTCCGTCCGGCCCGGTCGCCTCGACGCCACCGTCCATCGTCATGCTCGCGTTGCTCACCATGCCCTCACCCTCCCCTCGGCCGCGCCCGGCGGCCTCGTCGGGTGAGGCCGCGCTCGGCTGCGGTTCGTTGGCCGCGCCTTCAACACCACTGCTCACGTCTGCTCCGGCCCGCCACCGCGCTTCTTGTGCAGGCTGATGCTGACCACCTTGTCCTCGTTCACCGTCGCGTCCACCTCGCCGGCAAGTGCCGACAGGACGGTCCAGGCGAACGTGTCGCGCGCGGGTGTTCGGCCGTCCGTGGTCGGCGCGGACACGGTGACGTGCAACGCGTCGCCCACCAGGTTGAACACGCAGGAGAGGACTCCGCCGGCCACCGCCTGGTCGAGCAGCATCGCGCACGCCTCGTCGACCGCGATGCGCAGGTCTTCGATCTCGTCCAGGGTGAAGTCGAGCCGGGCCGCGAGGCCCGCCGTCGCGGTGCGCAGGACGGAGAGATAGGCACCTTCGGCAGGCAGTCGGACCTCGACGAAGTCACGCTGTCCGGTGCCGGCTTCGTCCGCCGTGTGTGCGGATCGCTGGGACACCCTCACCTCCAAGGTGCTGCTGTGGGTGGCCGCCGCCGGGCGGTCACCACCGATGTCGGGGGGAACGCCAGCGACGCTACCGCGCCGGCCGACAACTGTCGTCACCGATGCGGGAACGGGTGCGGGAACGGGGTGCGGGAACAAACGAGGCGGCTGTCTACCTGAACGGTAACGTCACGATATGTGATTTGACGAGTACGTAGTGTACCTGACTCTGGTAATTTCGCACCGCGAGATCGCGCTGTCCATGTACATGTGCCACAGTCCGCCGCCCGCCAACCCGTAAATGTCAGGTATGTCGCTCGGCTTGCGGGTCACGGGCCCGGCGTCTGGCCCGGTACAGCGCCACGTTGGTGCGCGAGGTGCAACGATCCGAGCAGTGCCGGCGGGAGCGATTTGTGGACACGTCCAGGAAGACGTTCCGGCACGGCGACGCCTGGCACACGCCCAGCCGGTCGATGCCGTGTGCGGTCAACCGGACCGCCAGGCCCATGCCGGCTATCGCGGCGAAGCCCTCGGCCGCGCCCACCGCGTCGCCTGCCAGGTGTAGATGCCACGGGCTCGCGTCGTGGCCGGTCAGCCGCGGGTGCACGGGAAATTCGGCGAGCAGGCCGTTGAGAGTGGCGACGGCGTCCGCCTCGCGGCCCGCCGCGGCGTCCGTGAAGACCGCCCGCAGGCGGGTGCGCACCGAGCGCAGCCGGGTCACGTCGGCGTCCGTCACCCGGGGCGGGATGCGCCGAACGGGTGCGATCAGCGCGAGCACGTCCTCGGGCGAGCGCAACAGATCCTCGCCGCGCGCCGGCTGCTCGGTGTTGATCAGGCGGACCGCGTGCTCGGCGTAGGAGGAGAGATCCAACGGCTGCCGCCCTTCGGTCGCGGCCGCCGGCCCGACCTCGGGCGAACGCTCTCCCGGTGCCGTCGCGCCCGCGTTCCGCACGGGTCGGCGGGGCCGGATGTGGCGGCGGTTACTGTCAGCCTACTGCCCGTGGCGCTACCGTCTTGGCCAGTTGCGAGAAGGGGTCTGACGCGCCATCACAAAAAGGTGGTAATCGGTTCATCGCCCCGACGTACCCCCATTCGGGGGTGTGCCAAAATCGGCGTCACGGGTGACCCCCGTAACCTCAGCCGGATCATGTGCGCTGCACGAAGCGCCGATGTCGCTGAGGCATGCAGCCTGCGATCGCGCTTCGAGAGCTGCACTTCTACTGACAATGTCGACAAAGGGGTCACTGTGGCAGCGGAGATCATCCCGACGGACAGCACGGCGACGGACGAACTCGATCCGGTCTTCGCCCTGCACCGGGGCGGGAAAATGGAAGTTCGCTCGACCGTGCCGGTGCGCAACCGGGACGACCTGTCCCTCGCGTACACGCCCGGCGTGGCACGTGTGTGCACGGCCATCGCGGAGAACCCGGAACTCGTCCACGACTACACGTGGGTGGCCAACACGGTCGCGGTGATCACCGACGGCACCGCCGTGCTCGGCCTGGGCGACATCGGGCCCGCCGCGTCCCTGCCGGTGATGGAGGGCAAGGCGATCCTGTTCAAGGAGTTCGCCGGCATCGACGCCGTGCCGCTCGCGCTCACCTGCACCGACGTGGACGAGCTGGTGGACACCATCGCCCGGCTCGCGCCCTCGTTCGGCGGCATCAACCTGGAGGACATCAGTGCCCCGCGCTGCTTCGAGGTGGAGCGTCGGCTCCAGGAGCGGCTGAGCATCCCGGTCTTCCACGACGACCAGCACGGCACCGCGATCGTCGCGCTGGCCGCGCTGCGCAACGCGGCGACGGTGACCGGGCGTCGGCTCGCCGACCTGCGCGCGGTCATCTCCGGTGCGGGCGCGGCCGGCATCGCGATCGCCAAGATCCTGATCGAGGCGGGCATCGGCGACCTGTGCGTGGTGGACAGCCGCGGCATCGTGCACGAGGGCCGGGACGACCTCACGCCGATCAAGCGGATGATCGCCGAGCTGACCAACAAGGCCAAGCTCAAGGGCGGCATCGAGCAGGCCATGAACGGCGCCGACGTCTTCCTCGGGGTGTCCGCGGGCAAGGTGCCCGAGGAGGTCGTGGCGACCATGGCGCCCGAGGCGATCATCTTCGCGATGGCCAACCCGAACCCGGAGATCGACCCGGATCTCGCGCACAAGTACGCGGCCGTGGTGGCCACCGGGCGCAGCGACTATCCGAACCAGATCAACAACGTGCTCGCCTTCCCGGGTGTGTTCGCCGGTGCCCTGTCGGTGCGCGCCAAGCGGATCACCGAGGGGATGAAGGTGGCCGCCGCCGAGGCGCTGGCCGCGGTCGTCGCGGACGAGCTCGCGCCGGACAAGGTGATCCCCTCGCCGTTCGACGAGCGAGTGGCGCCGGCGGTGACCAGGGCCGTGGCCGAGGCCGCGCGCCGGGACGGCGTCGCACGCATCTGAGCCGCGGATCGTGGATCGGTGATCGTCCGACGGCTCCTCGCCGACCGTCGCGATCGGTGCGTATCCACGGCGACCCGTGGACGTGTGCGGCCCGCCCGACCGGGCGGGCCGCACACGTCGTCAGTAGGGTGCCTCCCATGTTTGCCGTGACCGCCGTGAGCATCGATGCCCAGGACCCGCTGACCGGCCTCCGCCTCGGGGAACGCCCCGAGCCGGGGCACGACGGCGGCCTGCCGCCGGGGTGGACGACCGTGACCGTCAAGGCCGCGTCGCTCAACCACCACGACCTGTGGACCCTCAAGGGCGTGGGCATCACCCAGGAGCGGCTGCCGATGATCCTGGGCTGCGATGCGGCCGGGATCGACGAGGATGGCAACGAGGTCGTCGTGCACTCGGTGATCGGCGGCCTCGGTACCGACGAGCCCCGATCGATCCTGACCGAACGCTACGACGGCACCTTCGCCGAGAAGGTCGCCGTACCGCGGTGGAACCTGTTGCCCAAGCCCGCCGAGTTGTCCTTCGAGCAGGCATGCTGCCTACCCACCGCCTGGCTGACCGCGTACCGGATGTTGTTCACCAACTCGGGTGTGCGTCCGGGGGGCACGGTGCTCGTGCAGGGTGCCGGGGGCGGGGTGTCCACCGCGCTGGTGGTGCTCGGCAAGGCGGCCGGCTACCGGATCTGGGTGACGAGCCGGGACGAGGCCAAGCGCGCCCGCGCGATCGATCTCGGTGCCGACGCGGCCTTCGCGTCCGGGGCCCGGCTGCCGGAGCGAGTCGACGCGGTGATGGAGACGGTGGGCGCGGCCACGTGGTCGCACTCGGTCAAGAGCCTGCGACCCGGTGGCACCGTCGTGATCTCCGGCGCCACCTCGGGCGACCGGCCGCAGGCCGCCGAACTCACCCGGATCTTCTTCCACGAATTGCGCGTGGTCGGCTCCACGATGGGCGACAAGGACGAGCTCGCGGGTCTGCTGCGGTTGTGCGCGCACAGTGGGGTGCGGCCGGTGATCGACACCGTGCTGCCGCTGACCGAGGCGCGCGAGGGCTTCCGTCGGTTGGTCGAGGGCGATCTGTTCGGCAAGATCGTCCTCACCGCCTGATCGACACACGCCGGTCCGGACTTGCCCGGATCGTCTCGGAAGGACCGCCGGATGCCGTTGTCCCGTCGCCGTGTACTCGCCCTCGGGGCCGGTACGGGAGGTGTCGCGGCCTTCGGCGGCCTGCTCGCCGCGTGCTCCGGCAACGAACTGCGCACGGGCGGCACGCTCGGCGTGGGCCTGCCGCGGTTGCCGGACGTACTCAACCCCGTGCACTCCACGGCCGAGCCGGTGCGGTGGATCGCGGATCCCGTGGTCGAGGCGCTGTACACCTATCGGGACGACACCACGATCGGGCCGGTGCTGGCCGGGGCCGATCCGCTGATCGCGCCGGACGGGCTGAGCTGGACCATCCGGCTGCGCGCGGGAGTGCGCTTCCACGGCGGGGATGCGTTCACCGCGGAGCACGTGGTCGACTGCCTGCGCCGGGTCAACGATCCGGCGACGGCCGGGGACTGGGCGCCGTGGCTGGCGGGTCGGTTCGGCACGATCGAGGCGTCGGACGCGCAGACGGTCCGGATCGAGCTGCCCCGGCCGTTCGGTGCGTTGCGGGCCTTCCTGGCCTGCCTGCCGATCCCGCATCGGGCGACGCTGGGTGATCCTCGGGCCCTGGTCGGCACCGGGCCGTTCCGGCTCGCGAGTACGGCCGCGGGAGTGGTCGTACTGCGGCGCGATCCGGACCATCGGGGCAAGGCCGCGCCGCTGGAGGGCATCGAGTTCAGTGCCGTCGCCGACGGTGTGGCCGAGCTGAAGGCGCACCGGGTGGCGGTGTATCCGAGGCCTACGCCCGATCAGGTGCGCCGGTTGCGCAAGGGCGACGACACGTACGTGCAGACCGCGAGCGGGCCGGCGGACCTGGTGGTGCTGCCGAATCTGCGCCGGCCGCCGTTCGACGACGTCGCGGTGCGGCGGGCGCTGGCGTACGGGATGGACCGGACCCGGGTGTCGCAGGACGTGTACCGGGGCGACGCGGTGATCGGGCAGGGGCCGCTGGGGCCGGGCAACGAGGGGTGGGACCCGGAGTACACCCCGTACGGCCGGGGGGTTTCGCCGACCACGTCCCCCAAGCCGAGTCCGAGTGCGACCGCGGGGCCGACGGTGGAGCCGGAGCGGGTTACCGCGATGCTCGGCGAGGCGCTGGTGCCGTTGCCGCCGGGCGTGCGGTTCACGCTGCTTGCGGTGGTCGGGGATGCTGCGGAAGTGCCGGACGTGGCACGGGTGTTGGCCGAAGGGTGGAACCGGGTCGGGTTCACCGTCACGGTCGAGAACGTGGACCCTGCGACGTGGGCGGCGCGGCGGCGGACCGGGGACTTCGACGTGGCGCTCGTCGATCTGCGCGGGTCGGGGTACGCGGTCGGGCGGACGGGGTTCGCGGTGCTGTCTCCGGCGGTGTCGACGAGCGTGGACAACACGGGGTATGCGAACCCGGAGTTGGATCGGCTGGTCGAGCAGGCGTGGGGGACGGCGGACACCGCTCGGCGGGCGACGCTCACGCGCGTGGCGGGGGAGATCGTTGCTCGCGATGCGGTGGTGTTGCCGCCGGTGTATCCGAGGGGCGTGGTGGGGCGGAGTGGGCGGGTCGAAGCGGTGTCTACGCGGCAGCTGGCGCATGGACGCGTGGCGTTGGCGGGGCTACACCTTCGGGGTTAGGGGGTTTTGGCCTCAAGCGCCGGCCGGGCTGGGTGGCCTCATGCGCCGGCCGGGCTGGTTTGCCCTCAAGCGCCGGGCAGGCTGATTGGCCTCAAGCGCCGGCCGGGCTGATTGGCCTCAAGCGCCGGCCGGGCTGATTGGCCTCAAGCGCCGGCCGGGCTGATTGGCCTCAAGCGCCGGCCGGGCTGGTTTGCCCTCAAGCGCCGGGCAGGCTGATTGGCCTCAAGCGCCGGCCGGGCTGGGTGGCGGCTGTTGGGAGGGCGGGGGTTGGGTCAGGATGGGGGCTTTTCGGTGAAGACCTCTCGGAGGTCGTTTATCGCGGTGGTCACGATGTGGCGGGCTCGGTCGAATTGGGCGGGGGTGATGCCGGCTCGGTGGGCCAGGGGGGCTACCTCGGTGCGGATCGTGTCGAGGATGGTGTCGAGGTCGAAGGAGTCGGTGGGGCGGCCGGGGGGGTCGGTTTCCTTGGCCCAGGCGTCGGTTGCACGGGCGCGGGCCGTGGGGGGTTCGGGGTTGGCGCCGCCGAACCGGCGTCGTAGTTCGCGCTCCAGGTCATGCAGGCCGGGCTTGCCGGCCAGGTCGACCAGGTTGTGCGCCAGGCCCTCGGCGAGGTCGGCCATCTTCTGCGAGAAGATCGGCTCCCAACCGTCGGGCGCGGGGCGCCGCTTGCCCTCGGGCTCGGGACGTTCGCCGGTCGAGGCGCGGGGCGCCTTGCGCACCTCGCGGGCGGCGCGGCCCAATTCCTCCCGCAGGTTCTGCGCCGAGCTGCGCACCTCGTCCCGGATCTCCCGGGCCCGCTCGTAGACCGATTCCCGGATCTGCGCCTCCAGCTGAGCCAACTCCTCCTGACGCGCGGCCAGTTCGGCCTGCCCGGCGGCGGTGATCCGGTAGACCTTCCGGCCGCCCTCGACGTCGTGCTCGACCAGGCCCTCCTGCTCCAGCTTGGCCAGGCGCGGGTAGACCGTCCCCGCCGAGGGGGCGTACAGGCCCAGGAAGCGGTCCTGGAGCAGTCGGATGACCTCGTAGCCGTGCCGGGGGCTCTCGTCGAGCAGCTTGAGCAGGTACAGCCGCAGGCGGCCGTGACCGAAGACCGGGGTCATGCGATCACCTTTCCCTCCGGGGCGCGACGCAGCAGCGTCACATCGCCCGATACCGAATTGATCCGGAGCCGTCCCGAGCCCTCGCCGAGCTTGCCGCTCACGTGGCTGGCGCCGAACTTGGCGCTCGTGGTCAGCTCGTCGAACACCGAGTCCACGGAGCCGGCCGCGCTGCGCACGTCCACGTGCATGTCGCCCTGGTGCGGCAGCCGTACCGTCAGTTCGCCGGAGACGGTGCTCAGTTGCACGTGGCTGCGGCCGACCGCGTCCAGGTCCAGGGTCATCGAGCCGGACACCGAGTTGGCCCGGACCCGACCGCCGGTGCCCTCGATCACCGTGAGCGAACCGGCCACGGTGGCCACACCGAGGTCGCCGGCCATCGACTCGGCGTCCACCGAGCCGGAGACGGTGTTCGCGTCGACCGTGCCGGTCAGGCCGACCAGGGTCACGTCGCCGCCGATGCTGCGCACGGTGGTGTCGCCGTGCATGCCGGAGACGGTCGCGTGCGCGGACACCGCGCCGATCTCCACGGTGCAGTCCCACGGCACGGCCAGCGAGACCTCGGCATGCCGTCGGCCGAGTGCCCGCCCGTCCGCCACGAACGCCTTGAAGTCGGCCCGCCGTCGGGCGTTCTGGAACCAGGCCTTCAAATGCTTCCCGGTCAAATCCGGGTAGGAGACGACCAGTTCGCCGCTCACCTCGTCGTGGGTCACCTGGAGCGGCGGCCCCTCGACGGCGTGTACCTCCAGGCGCGGCGGTCCGTCGGTGCCCACCACGTCGACCAGTCCGCCGATCGTGCGCACGCGGAGCACGCGCACGGAGTCGAACGTGAGGTCTCGTGGTGCGTCGATCATCCATTGGGACATGGACCCTCCCCTTCGGGTCGGAGTGTCGAACGCGATATATCGCGAAGCTCTGTCATTCACGATATATCGCGTCTGCCGAACGTCAAGGGAACCATCGGGTCGGGTTTCGGCGTTTCTCGAAGCCGAGGGACTTCGCTCATTCGCGCGTCGTGCCCGTGACGCGCGTGCGCGCGAGCGGGCGCGCGCCGACGGCACCATCACCGGGGGCACCACGCATGCCATTCACGCTCAGCCACATCGCGGCGGTGCTGCCGCTGCAGGGCGCCACCCGCACCGGGACCACGGCCGGGGACGGGGCGGGCCGGCACGGCCCGTTGATCGCGTCCGCGCTGGCCTTCGGCTCGATGGCACCGGACGTGATCCTGTTCGTGCACCTGGACTTCCTGCCGATGCGCGCCGACCGGCAGGCCACTCACGAGCTCTGGCCGGGCGTCCTGGGCCTGAACATCGCGCTCACCGTGCTGCTCGTGCTCGCCTTCCACCTGCTCGCGAGACCGCTGCTCGTGCTGCTCCCGGACCGGATCCGCGGCGCGCTGGAGGAGCCGTTGCGACCACGCCTGCCGGGCCGGCTGTACGCCGCCGCGCGGGCCCGCCGGCCGTTCCTGCGGGAGAGCGTCGCGGTCTGCGTGTGGTTCGTGGTCTCGGCGATCCTGGGCGGCCTCACGCACATCGGCTGGGACGCCTGGACGCACCACGACGACCCGGGGGTCGCGCACGTACTGCCCGAGCTGCGCCGGGAGTTCTTCGGCCTGCGGCCCGGCTACGTATTGCTCCAGCACATCAGCACGGTGGTCGGGCTGACCGTGGGCGTGGTGTGGACGTGGCGCTGGATCGGCCGGCTGCCGGTGCGGCCGATCACCGGCCTGCGGATGCCCGTAGCGGGGCGCTGGGCGGTGCTGGGCGCGTTGGTGCTGGTCGGTGTGCTCGGCGCGGCCCGGGCGCTGTTGCCGTTCCCGGACGGGCGGGTGCCGGCCTTCGAGGTGCTCGGCTTCGACGCGGCGACCGGATTCGGCCGCGGCCTGGCGGTCGGGCTGGTGCTGTACGGCGTCTGCTGGGCCCTGTGGCACACCCGCACGCTTCGACGCACCACCGACGCCTGAACCCCGCCGGGATCCGCCGGACGGGCCCCGGACGGGTCGCGCGGGCCGGGAGCCGGCCCGCACTCGGCGTCGGCTACTCGTCGTCCTCGTCGTCGTCCAGTCGCGCGAGCCAGGTCGCGAGTCGTTCGACGGGGGTCTCGAACTCGGGGTTCAGGTCCACGAACGTGCGCAGCTGCTCGGCGAGCCAGGCCAGGGACACCTCCTCCTCGCCGCGTCGCTTCTCCAGCTCCTCGATGCCACGGTCCGTGAAATACATGCTCTCGACTCCGGTCTGTGTGGGGTGCGCGGCACCTGGACACGCGACTCCGCCCCGGCGCGCATCGTACGCGGGCCGGGGCGGAGTCGGTGCATCAGCGAAAGCGGATCAGCTCATCGCTTCCTCGACCAGGCCCTGCTGCTCGGCCTCGTGCCGCTTGGCCGAACCGACCGCGGGCGACGAGGACGACGGACGCGCGATCCGGCGCGGCGCGGGCAGGCCGTACTCGACCAGGTTGAGCGCGATGAACGGCCACGCACCCTGGTTGGTCGGCTCCTCCTGGGCCCAGACCAGCTCCAGGTCCTTGCCGTAGCGGTCCAGACCGTACCGCTCCAGCTCGGCCTTGAGCTCGGCCACGGGCAGCGGGTAGAGCCGCTCCACGCGCACCAGGGCGACGTCGTCGCGGCCCGACTTGGCCCGTCCGGCGGCCAGGTCGTAGTGGAACTTGCCGGAGGACATGACCACCCGCTTGACCTTGCTCGGGTCCACCGTGGTGTCCCCGATCACCGGCCGGAACTGCCCGCTGGTGAACTCCTCGATCTTCGACGCGGCGGCCTTCAGACGCAGCATCGACTTCGGGGTGAACACCACCAGCGGCTTGTGGTGCGGGTTCAGCGCCTGCCAGCGCAACAGGTGGAAGTAGTTGCTCGGCAGGGTCGGCGCGGCCACCGTCATGTTGTTCTGCGCGCACATCTGCAGGTAGCGCTCGATGCGTGCGGACGAGTGGTCCGGGCCCTGGCCCTCGTAGCCGTGCGGAAGCAGCAGCACCACACCGGAGTGCTGGTGCCACTTCTGCTCGGCGGAGGAGATGAACTCGTCCATGATCGACTGCGCGCCGTTGGCGAAGTCGCCGAACTGCGCCTCCCACAAAACCAACGACTGCGGCCGGGCCAGCGAGTAGCCGTACTCGAAGCCCATCGCGGCGAACTCGCTGAGCAGCGAGTCGTACACGGTGAACTTGGCCTGGTCGTCGGACAGGTTCGCGAGCGGGGTGTACTCGGCGCCGGAGTTGCGGTCCACCAGGACCGAGTGCCGCTGGCCGAAGGTGCCACGCCGGCTGTCCTGACCGGCGAGCCGCACCGGGCGGCCCTCCATCAGGAGCGAACCGAACGCGAGCGTCTCGCCCATCGCCCAGTCGATCGTGCCGTCCTCGACCATCGCCGCACGGCGCTGCAACTGCGGCTGCAGGCGCGGGTGCACGGCGAAGTCCTCGGGCAGCGAGACCTGCGACTCGACGATCCGCTTCACCGTCTCGTGCGCGATGCCGGTCGGGTCGATCCGCGGGAACGCGACGTCCGCCGCGGGTGCGGCCGGGGCCGCCTGCGGAGCCTGCGGGGCGGTGGCCTGCCGGACCTCGGAGAAGACCTTCTCCAACTGGTCCTGGTAGTCCTTGAGCGCCTGCTCGGCCTCTTCGACGGTGATGTCGCCACGACCGATCAGGGCCTCGGTGTAGAGCTTGCGCACCGAGCGCTTCTTGTCGATCAGGTCGTACATCAGCGGCTGCGTGAAGGACGGGTTGTCGGCCTCGTTGTGACCCCGGCGCCGGTAGCAGATGAGGTCGATCACCACGTCCTTGTGGAACGTCTGCCGGTATTCGAACGCGAGCTGCGCGATGCGCACGCACTGCTCGGGGTCGTCGCCGTTGACGTGGAAGATCGGCGCCTCGATCATCCGCGCGACGTCGGTCGCGTAGATGGACGAGCGGGACGCGGCCGGGGAGGCGGTGAAGCCCACCTGGTTGTTGATCACCACATGGATCGTGCCGCCGGTGCGGTAGCCGCGCAGCTGCGACATGTTGAGCGTCTCGGCGACCACGCCCTGGCCCGCGAACGCGGCGTCACCGTGCAGCAGGAGAGGCAGCACCGGGAAGTCGGCGCCCTCCATGTCGATGATGTCCTGCTTGGCGCGCACGACGCCTTCCAGGACCGGGTCGACCGCCTCCAGGTGCGAGGGGTTCGCCACCAGGGAGACCTTGACCTGCGCGCCGTCCTCGGAGGAGAACGTGCCCTCGGCGCCGAGGTGGTACTTCACGTCGCCCGAGCCGTGCATCGACTTGGGGTCGATGTTGCCCTCGAACTCGCGGAAGACCTGCGCGTAGGACTTGCCGACGATATTGGTCAGCACGTTCAGCCGGCCGCGGTGCGCCATGCCGATCGCGACCTCGTCGAGACCGTCCTCGGCGGCGGCCGAGATGATCGCGTCGAGCAGCGGGATGGTGGTCTCGCCGCCTTCCAGCGAGAAGCGCTTCTGGCCGACGTACTTGGTGGCCAGGAAGGTCTCGAACGCCTCGGCCGCGTTCAGCCGGCGCAGGATGCGCAGCTGGTCCTCGCGGTCCGGCTTGGCGTGCGGCACCTCCACCCGCTCCTGGATCCAGCGGCGCTGGTCCGGGTCCTGGATGTGCATGTACTCGATGCCGACGGTGCGGCAGTAGGTGTCCCGCAGCACGCCGAGCACGTCGCGCAGGGTCATCAGCGCCTGGCCGGCGAAGCCGCCGACGGCGAACTCGCGCTCGAGGTCCCACAGCGTCAGCCCGTGCTCGACCACGTCGAGGTCCGGGTGCCGGCGCTGCTTGTACTCCAGCGGGTCGGTGTCGGCCATCAGGTGACCGCGGACCCGGTAGGAGTGGATGAGCTCCTGCACACGTGCCGTCTTGTTGACGTCGTCCTCGTGTGTCGCGGAGATGTCCTGCACCCAGCGCACGGGCTCGTACGGGATGCGCAGCGAACGGAAGATCTCCTCGAAGAAGCAGTCTTCGCCGAGCAGCAGCTGGTTCATCCGGCGCAGGAACTCGCCCGACTGGGCGCCTTGGATGATGCGGTGGTCATACGTGCTGGTCAGCGTGAGTGTCTTGCTGACCGCGAGGCGGGACAGGGTGTCCGCGGACGCCCCCGCGAACTCCGCCGGGTATTCCATCGCGCCCACGCCGACGATCGTGCCCTGACCGGGCATCAGACGCGGCACCGAGTGCACGGTGCCGATGCCGCCCGGGTTGGTCAGCGAGATCGTCACTCCGGCGAAGTCGTCCACCGTGAGCTTGTTCGAGCGGGCTCGTCGGACGATGTCCTCGTAGGCCTGCCAGAAGGCGAAGAAGTCCATCTCGTCGGCCTTCTTGATGGCCGCCACCACGAGCTGGCGATCACCGTTGGCCTTCGTCAGGTCGATCGCCAGGCCGAGGTTCACGTTCGCCGGCTTGACCAGGAACGGCTTGCCCTCGCGCTCCTCGTAGGCGTGGTTCATCGACGGCATCGACTTGGCCGCCTGGACGAGCGCGTAGCCGATGAGGTGGGTGAACGAGACCTTGCCACCGCGAGCGCGCTTGAGGTGGTTGTTGATCACGATCCGGTTGTCGATCAGCAGCTTGGCCGGCACGGCCCGCACGCTGGTCGCGGTGGGGATGGTGAGCGACGAGTCCATGTTGATCGCGACACGTGCCGCCGGGCCCTTGAGCTGGACGGCCTCGGGGGATGCGGCGGGCTGCTTCTTCGCGGGCGCGGAGGCCGCCTTGGGGGCGGGTGCCTGCGCGGGCGTAGGTGCGGCGACCTTGGCGGGCGCGGCCTGGGCCGGAGCCGGAGTGCCGGCCGGGACCGGAGTGGGCGAAGGCGCCGCGTCCTGTACACCGGTCGTCATTATCGGGTGGCTCGGAGCCGGGGCCGGAGTCGTCGTCCCCGTCGCGGTCGACGACACTGCCGCCGTCACGGGGGGTTGCGTCGGGATCGGCGCGGGGATGCTTCCAGAGTTGTTCGTGGTACTGCTCACTGGTGTGGGGCCGCTCGGGCTTGCCACGGTGGCTTGACCGGCGGACGTCGACGGAGTCGACGCCTCGCTGGGCTTGTAATCGGCGAAGAAGTCCCACCAAGCACGATCCACCGAGTTGGGATCTTGCAAATATTGCTGGTAAATCTCGTCGACGAGCCACTCGTTGGGGCCGAAGCTGGCCATCGGGTTGCTAGGGGACTGTGACGACACGGCGGCAACCGCCCTCTTCCGCTTCCTGGGGTGGTGGACAGCGGGAAACAAGGCTACGCCCTTTGACCAGTGTCGCGCAGGCCCCTCGGCCTCCGCGTCGCGTAGATCACAAACGGTTGACCGTTTAGTCGCGTTTGTTGCTTCCCGCCGTATTGGTGGTCACGGAACGTCATGTCGGGATCGTCCCGTGCAGTAAGTGACCGATCACCCGATTACGCCGGGTCACCGGGCAGGAGTACTCGGATACGGCACCCATGGCTCGATTCGGCTACGGAAATATCACCCCCATGCAGATCCACGGCCCAGCGGGCGATCGCGAGGCCCAGTCCGGTCCCCCCGTCGGTGGACGAACTCCCGCCGCCGCGGGTGAATCGCTCGAAGACCCGGCCGCGCTCGCCGTACGGGATGCCGAGCCCCTCGTCCTGGACTTCCAGGCGCAGACTGCCCGGGGCCTCGTCGCGTCGTGCGTGCAGACTCACGGTGCCACCGAAGGGGCTGTGCCGGCAGGCATTCGCCACCAAATTGGTAACAACCTGATGCAGCCGCTCGGGATCGGCCAGCGCGGTGAGATCGGCCGGCTGCACGTCCACCCGGAACCTGACATCGCTGCTCAGGGCCCCGGTCTCGGCGGTGAGCGCGGTCAGGAACGGGCGTACCGCGAACTCGCGTGCCTGGAGCGGTACGGCCCCCGAATCCAACCGGGAAAGGTCGAGAAGTTGTGACACGAGTCGACCCAGTCGCGCGGTCTGATTGAGCGCCAGCCCCAGCGTGACGGGGTCGGGTTTTTGTACGCCGTCGACGAGATTCTCCAGCACCGCATGCAGTGCGGAGATGGGTGTGCGCAGTTCGTGCGAGACGTTGGCGACCAGTTCGCGGCGATGGCGGTCCACCGCCTCCAGGTCGGCGGCCATGTGGTTGAACGCGCCGGCGAGGCGACCCACTTCGTCGCGCGAGGTGGCGCGCACCCGGCGCGAGTAGTCGCCGCGGGCCATCGCCTGCGCGGCGGCGGTCATCTCGCGCAGCGGCGAGGTCATCCCGTGCGCGAGCACCAGGGTGACCGCCAGGCACGCCAGCGAGCTGAACACGAGCATGTACCGGAACCGGACCTCGGCCCGCAGCCCCAGGATGATCAACAGCGTCGAGACGAACACGGACGCGATCACGAGCACGCCGAGCTTGGCCTTGATCGAGCGCAGCCGATCGAGCGGCCGCAGGTTGCCGCGGCGCAGCCGCAGGCGCCGCAGCCGCGCGGGGCGGGGGTCGGCGAGGTTCAGGACGGTGCCTCCAACGCGTAGCCCACGCCGTGCACGGTCCGGATCCACTCGGCGCCGAGCTTGCGCCGCAGCGCCTTGACGTGGCTGTCCACGGTGCGGGTGCCGGAGGCGTCGACCCAGTCCCACACCTCGGCGAGCAACTGCTCGCGCGAGAGTACGGCGCGCGGGCGCGACGCGAGGCACACCAGCAGGTCGAACTCGGTCGGGGTCAGGTGCACCTCGTCCACACCGAGCCGGACCCGGCGCTGGCTGCGGTCGATCCGCAACCGGCCCAGGTGCAGCGCGGCTTCGGGGGAGACGGCGCGGGCGGACGCCTCGGCGCGCTCCATCCGGCGCAGCAGCACGTGCACGCGGGCGACCAACTCGCGCATCGAGAACGGCTTGGTCATGTAGTCGTCGGCGCCCACGGCCAAGCCGACCAGCAGATCGGTCTCGTCGTCGCGCGCGGTCAGCATGATCACCGGCAGGCCCGGGTGCAGTGCCTGGAGCCGCCGGCACACCTCCAGGCCGTCCAGGCCGGGCAGCATCACGTCGAGCACGACCAGGTCGGGTCGGGTGGTCGCGGCCGTGGTCAGTGCCGCCGGACCGTCGGGCGCGATGATCGCGCCGAAGCCCTCCGCCCGCAGCCGGACGGCCACCGCGTCGGCGATCATGGGCTCGTCCTCGACCACGAGTACGAGCCGCTTTTCCCCCGTCGGGTCGGTCATACCCGCAGCCTACGTATCGTCGGCGGGCCGTGTGCGCGACTTGGTGAGGCTCCCCCGAACCGGGGAGGCGCGTACGACGTCCGTAGGGGAGACATGGGACTTCGGTACCCCGTGCGAGCCGGCCCCGAATGGTACTTCAGGGGGAGGATCGGTTTAACCTGATCCGTCTACCCTGGCCGAAGCGTTGCCGCCGTCCACCGCACCCCTGACCCGGGGAGCGCGATCGGGGAGTGGTCCATGACCCGGGTGGCGACCGATCCGATCGCGATCGGCCGACCGACGGCACGACCGATACAACCGACAGCATGGGGGCGCGGTGCGGCGCAACGTCACGGAGGATCCCTCCCACGAGCTCGATCGGCGCGAGCAGGCGTTGCCCACCACGCAGGCGGCTTCGGTGACGGAGGCCGGCACGTCGACCGGGCGGCCGGTCGCCGAGCCGGATCCGGCCGCGGCGGCGGCAGCGGCCAAGGCCCGCCGTATGCGCACCTTCAAGGAGGCGGCACGCGAGCTGTTCCTGGTCGCGCTGCTGTTCGGGGTATACAAGCTCGGACGCGGTCTGGCCTCGGGCGAGACCTCCACCGCGTTCTCCAACGCCAAGCAACTGCTGACCATGCAGAAGGACCTGCGGCTGCCGGACGAGGCGGCCATCCAGGACTGGTTCATGCAGTCGCATGCGGCCGTGACGTTCTGCAACAAGTACTACGCCTACGTGCATTTCCCGGCCACCGTCGGGTTTTTGCTGTGGTTGTGGATCCGCCACCGCGAGCACTACAAGTGGGTCCGCAACATCCTGGCGATGATGACCGGCGCCGCGTTGATCATCCACATCCTGGTTCCGCTGGCGCCGCCGCGGAAGATGCCGGGCTTCACCGACACGGGCATGGACGCGGGCGACTCGCCGTACTCCGGCGCGGGTGCCAAGATCGCGAACCAGTTCGCCGCGATGCCGTCGTTGCATGTGGGCTGGGCGGTGGTGGTCGCGCTCGGGGTCGCCTCGGTGTGGCACGCGGCCGGCACCGGCCGGCGGGTGGCGAGCTGGGCGATGTGGCTGCATCCGGTGATCACCCTGATGGTGGTCGTGGTGACCGCGAACCACTACTGGATGGACGCCGTGGTGGCGGTGCTGCTGATGATCTTCGCGCTGGCGGTGCTGCCCGGCCCCGATCGGGATCTCCAGCGCGGGTTGATCCGGCCGATTCCGGCGCCGCGGATAGCTCGCTAGGACCTGCCGTCCCGGGCCCGGGGGGTCGTCGGCGCGAGGGTGTCGGGCCGAGGCCGGTCCGTCTCGTGCGGGCGATCGATCCTCTTCGTGCGTCCACATGACCAGAACCGAATTCAGGGCGCTCGGGCCGGGCATGATGCACGGATGCCCGTCTCTTTCCCCTCCGGGGGCATTCGCGCCAAGACCCCGGCCGGCCGGTGGGTGCTGCTGGCCACCGTGCTCGGCTCCGGCATGGCCATGCTCGACTCGACCGTCGTCAACGTCGCGCTGCCCAGCATCGGACGCTCCTTCGACGCCTCGCTCGCGGCGCTGCAGTGGACCGTCAACGCGTACACCCTCACGCTGGCCGGACTGATCCTGCTCGGTGGCGCGCTCGGTGACCGCTACGGGCGGCGCCGGGTGTTCGTGATCGGCGTGGCCTGGTTCGCGGTGGCCTCGCTGCTGTGCGGGATCGCCCCCAACGTGGAGATGCTGATCGCCGCCCGCGCGCTCCAGGGCATCGGCGGAGCGCTGCTCACCCCCGGCTCGCTGGCGATCATCCAGGCCACGTTCCACGCCGACGATCGCGCTCGCGCGGTGGGCACGTGGTCCGGTCTGGGCGGCGTGGCGAGCGCGATCGGCCCCTTTTTGGGCGGCTGGCTCGTGGACGCGGTCAGCTGGCGCTGGGTCTTCCTGATCAACCTGCCGCTCGCGGCGGTGACCATCGTGGTCGCGCTGCGCACCGTTCCGGAGACCTTCGACCCGCAGCCCCGGGGCCGCTTCGACGTGAGCGGCGCGGCGTTGGCCGCGCTGGCGCTCGCGGGCGTGACCTGGGCCCTGGTGGAGGCGCAGACCAGCCCCGTGCCGGCCGTGATCGTGGGCGCGGCCGGGGTGGCGGCGGGGGTGGCGTTCGTATTCGTGGAGAAACGCTCGCGCGAACCGATGTTGCCGCTGGACATCTTCCAGGTCCGGCTGTTCACCTCGGTCAACATCGTGACGCTGTTCGTCTACGGCGCGCTGGGCGCGTTCTTGCTGCTGCTGGTCCTCGAACTCCAGACGGTGGCGGGCTACTCGGCGCAACAGGCCGGGCTGGCGCTGCTCCCGATCACCGCGGTGATGCTGCTGCTTTCGGCCCGATCGGGTGACCTGGCCCGACGGATCGGCCCGCGCCTGCAACTGACCGTGGGCCCCCTGGTGTGCGCCGGCGGGCTCCTGACGCTGCTGCGGATCGGCTCCGACGCGCCCTATGCGACCGACGTGCTGCCCGGCGTACTGATCTTCGGGCTGGGCCTGGCGGTCCTGGTCGCGCCGCTGACGGCGACCGTGCTGGCCTCGGTGGACGTCAGCCGGGCGGGCATCGCCAGCGGCGTCAACAACGCGGCGGCGCGGGCGGCGGGCCTGCTCACCGTCGCCGGGCTCCCGGCTCTGGTCGGGCTGTCGGGCGACGGATACCGGGACCCGGGTGTGGTGGACACGGGTTTCGACCGCGCGCTGTGGATCTGCGCGGGGCTGCTGGCTGCGGGCTCCGCGGTGGCCTGGTTCACCATTTCGGCGAAGGCCCTCGCGCCGACCGAGACCGGGATCGAGAGCGCCAAGCCGTGTGTACGGATCGGCTGCGACATGGCGGGGCCGCCGCTGGATCCGGGGCACGAGGAAGTGGGGGCGGGGCGGTAGGGCCACCGGGGCTTCCGTCGCGGAGGCGGGCCGACTTGTGGGGGGCCGGCGCGGTGAGGTGGTGGGCGGCCGGGGTGTGTCGTCGACGGTGGGTGGGCTCGTTCGGGTGGCCGGGCGGGCGGGTGCGGGTCGGGGGCCGGTGACCCGTAGCGTGGCCGGGATGTGGGTCGGTGAGGGAGAGGGCGGCGGGATGGATACCGGGGTCGACGGGCTTGTGGTGAAGATCGAGGGTGGGGTCGCGACGCTGCGCATCGATCGGCCGCGGGCTCGTGGGGCGCTGACCGCCGCGATGTGGGGGGCGCTGCCGGGGATTCTGGCGGCGCTGGCGGCCGCTCGCGATGTGCGCGTGTTGGTGCTGACCGGCAGCGGTGGGGTGTTCTCGGCGGGGGCCGACATCCGCGAGTTGCAGGGGCACTATGCGACGGCCGAGGCGGCGGATGCCTATCACGCGCTGAACTCGGCCGCGGAGCAGGCGTTGGCGGCGTTCGGCAAGCCGACGATCGCGTACGTGCAGGGTCCGTGCGTGGGCGGTGGGTGTCAGTTGGCGGCGGCGTGCGACCTGCGCTTCGCGGACACCACGGCGCGGTTCGGGGTGACGCCGGCCAAACTCGGGATCGTCTACGACGCGGGATCCACCGCGCGGCTGGCCCGACTGGTGGGCGTGTCGACGGCCAAGTATCTGCTGTTCTCGGCCGAACTGATCGACGCGGCACATGCGTTGCGGGTGGGCCTGGTGGACGACGTGTTCGAGCCGGCCGAGGCCGACGAGCGGGTCTACGCCTTCGCCGACACGATCGCGTCCCGCTCGCAGTTGACGATCCGGGCGGCCAAGGACCTGCTGGCCGCGGACACTTCGGCGGCCTCCGAGCCCGCGCGTCTCGCGGCGTGGCGTGCCCGGTGGGAAACCGAGTCCCGCGGTTCGGCCGACGTCCGGGAGGGCCTGGCCGCCTTCACGGAACGCCGCGTCCCCCGCTTCGCCTGGCGCGGTTGAGATGCTCTCGGCCACACGGCCCTGATGGGTGCGGGTGACTTGGGCTCGGTAGCCGTGGTTGCGAGGTGCGTGGCTCGGGTTCGTGTACCCACCCGCTCCATCCGTTGAGTTTGGTCAGGAGGTTGGGGTTTCACAGGCGTCGAGGGGGTCTGCTTCGGCCCTGCGGCCTCCGGCGTGCTGCGCGACTCGGGCGAATCGTGCCGTACGTAGCATGCCCGCTTCCATTCTCACAAGGGAGAACACCGTGTGGTAACCGGCCGATCACGCGTCTAGCCTGACCGGGTTGCCGAGCGGAACGAGGGGGCGCCCGTTCCATGTCACGCACCACAGCACCGACGTCCGGAAGCACAGCACCATCAGCTGGGACCATCGCATCGTCGGCCGGCTCCGCCGCCACAGCGATCGCACGTCCTTCCGCGAGGGCCCGGCCGCGGTTGCCCTCGTCCACGCCGGGTCGGCTGGTGGCGCTGGCGCTGCTGGTGGCTCTCACCCTGGTCCCGGTGTTCACCCTGTCGGTGTTGATCGCCAACCGCTCCGCGGCGACCGCGGCCGAGCTGAAGGACCGACGGATCCCGGGCGCGCTGGCCCTGGACCAGGCCGCGGCCGCGCTGACCGAGGCCGATCGGGCGGCCGCCACGAGCCTGGTGTCGGGCGCGTTCTCGTTGACCGGGCCGGGGCAGGACTATCAGGACGCGGTCAAGCGGGCGAACCAGTTCCTCACCCTGGCCGCCGACCTGCACCGGGGCAATCCCAACGCCCGGGCCCGGCTCACCGGGGTCAACGCCCTCATGGTCGAGTACACGATCATGGTCGGTCTGGCTCAGACCGGCGGCGACGGTCCGTTGTCCCTGGCCAACGTCTTCTATGCCTCCGACCTGCGGCGCTCGATAGTGACCAGCCTGTACGAGCAGCGCCGGGCGGACCTGGCGGACATCCGCGCGGCCCGCTCGACGTGGTGGGTGGGCGCGTACGTGGCGGTCCCGTTCGGCGTGACCGCGTTCATGGCGCTGCTGCTCGTGCTGGTCGCGCACGCCTACCTGCGTCGCCGCTTCCGCCGTCGAACCAGCCCGCTGCTGCTGCTCGGCGCCGCCGCGCTGGCCGCGCTGATCGTCTGGACGGTGCTGCACGCGCAGAGTACGCACGACCGGCTCGCCGAGGGCGCCGGGCGGCGGGTCGCCGAGCAGTCCGCGTTGTGGCAGGCCCGGACCGCCGTGCACGAGGTGGTCGGCACCGCGGCCTTGGACCTCGCCTCCGGCGGCGTTCCGCGCGCGACCGATGTCAAAGCCGGCCTCACCCTTCGGGACCTGGTCGATCCGATTCCGTCGGCCGCCGAGATCGATGCCGTGCGCGCCGGAGCCGACCCCAGGTTCGGCGGCCTGATCGCCACCGCCCTGGCCGAGGATCGCTCGCAGGCGCTGCGCGACGCGGGTGCTCGGGCGCTGACCGCGCTGACCGCGCTGCGCACCGCTGCGGAGCGGGCCAAGGCCCAGGCGCCGCCGGGGGGCACCCGGGACGGCGGCCCGGGGACCGCGCTGCTGACCGGTCGGGCTCCGGACCGGATGTCCGGCGCGGCCGACGACGCACAGACGGCGTTGACCGACGCGCTGATCGTGGGCCGCGGGGCGGCCGACGCGGCGCTGGCGGAGGCCGCCGACGACGGGGGGCTCACCCTCGGCGGCCCGCTGACGTGCATGGTCGTGCTCGTGTCGACCCTCGTGGGCCTGCTGATCCGACGCTTCGAATACGGGAGGCTCCGGTGATCGGAACCGGCAGGTTGAGGTCCGCGTTCGGCGCCCTGCTCCTGGTCGGCGCGGGATGTGCCCCGGTGGCGTGCTCGACCGGCGAGCCGGCCCGGGTGGTGCATGTACTGGGCACCTGGGAGGGCACCGAACGAGACGTGTTCGAGGCCGTGGTGGCGCCGTTCGAGAAGGACACCGGGATCGAAGTGCGCTTCGAGGGCACCCGCGATGTCGCGGCGGTGTTGGCGGGCCGGGTGGAGGAGGGTGATCCGCCGGAAATCGCGGTACTCAGCTCTCCCGGCGACCTGTTGCACTACGCCAAGACGAACAAGCTCGCGTCGCTGGACTGGGTCCGCCCGGGATACGCGCCGGAGTGGTTGGCGCCGGGCCGGGTGAACGGGCGGCAGTTGGCGGTGGTGCTCAAGGCCGCGCTCAAGAGCACGATCTGGTTCAACCCGGCCAAACTTGCCCGGGTGGGCGACCCGGTGCCGACCACGTGGGCGCAACTCCAGGCCACCACGGCCAAGTTGCGGGCCGCCGGGATCACCCCGTGGTGCATGGGGCTGGCCTCCAGCACCACGTCGGGTTGGCCGGGCACCGACTGGATCGAGGATCTCGTGTTGGCCCGTTCGGGCCCGGACATCTACGACGCCTGGGCGAGTGGTCAACTGTCTTGGCGGGCACCGGAGATCCGGGCCGCGTGGCAGGCGTGGGGCGAGTTGCCGAATACGCCGGACACCGTCCCGGGCGGGTCGATCGGCACCCTGCTGACCGGGTTCGACAAGTCGGCCGAGCTGCTGGACCCGCGTGGTGGTTGTGTGTTCGACCACCAGGGCTCGTTCGTGTCCGGCAACTACGCGGCCCGTACCCCGCCCGGGGCCCGGCGCGGCTACGACGCGTTCGCCTTTCCCGGCTTCGGCACCCCCACGCCGCGCGAGGTGGCGGGCGACGTCGCGGCGATGTTCCACGCGACCGACGCCGCCCGGCAACTCCTCGACTACCTCGTCGGCACGCGGGCGCAGAAGCTCTGGGTCCGGTCGGGCAACGCACTGTCCCCAGACCGCAACGTGTCGGCGGACGCCTACCGGGACGAGGTGACCGAGTCCCTGGGCACCGCGTTGGCGGGCGCGCCCGCAATCCGCTTCGATGCGTCCGACCTGATGCCGACCGCGATGCGCAGCGCGTTCCAACGGGCGGTGTCGGCCTACGTGGCCGCTCCCGCAGACCTGGATCGCATCCTGGACGACCTGGATCGGGTGCGGGCCACCGCGTACTGACGGGATTGGGGTTCCCCGGCGGAATCGGCCGTCGTCCGGCGCGAGTCGGCCGGCGGTCGAGGTGCGGTGATCGGGTGTCGTCGGGCCGATCGGCCGAGGGCGGGGGACACACGCCCCGGCGGCCCGGGAAGGGACGACGCGGGCCCGCCCCGGCCGGGCCCGCCTCGTCTCGAAGTGTTCGCCACGCTCCCTGGCGAACACCTGCAATCTTGGCCCCTCAACCGGCTACTCATGCGTATCCGGAGTGAAGTTCTTGAGAATTTTACTTTTCTCGGCACAACCATCGAGGTATTTGCCCCGATATTCGGGGTTCGTTCCAGGCGGAACCTCACTCCTCCAGCGTGTCCCGGGCAATGTCTGCCAAACCGGTTACCAAGGACGCGATCCGCGTTCGCCGCGCACCCGACGCGTTCGCCCCGCGACGCAGCGCACCCGCGCAGACGATCGCCAGCTTGATCACCGCGAACGCTTCCCAGAACGGGATATGACGGATGTTCAGCTCGGTGGCAGAGGTCTGCTCGGCGGTCGCGGTGCGGTACTCGGCGACCAGCTCGCGTGCGGTGGGCAACCCCGGATTGGCGTCCGGCAGATGCCCACCGCGCTCGGCGAACAGCAGCCGGCCCGCCGGTCCCCAGTACGCGAGCAACTGGCCCAGGTCCGCCTCGGGCGGGCCGAGCGTGGCCATCTCCCAGTCGAGCACCGCCAGCACCCGATCGGGGCGGGCCCGTTCGTACATCACGTTCGCCAGGTTGTAGTCGCCGTGCACGATCCGCTCCGGACTCGCGGCCGGCGTCCGGGCGGACAACGCGGCCAGCACCTCGTCGACCGCCGGCACCGGATCCGCGCCGGACGCCGCCCATTGCCGCGTCCAGCGGCGCAACTGGCGCACCGGGTACGGCTCCGGCCGTGCGTACCCGGCCAGGCCCACCGCGACCGGGTCCACCGCATGCAGCACGGCCAGGGTCCGGGCCAGCGCACAACCGGCCGCCGCGGCGGTGGGCGCGGGCAACTCCCGCACTGCCTCGACCCGGGCATGCACGACCCCGTCCAGCCGCTCCATCAGATAGAACGGCGTACCGATCACCGCCGGGTCCGAACACAGCGCGACCATCGGCGCCACCGGCACCGTGCTGCCCGCCAACGCGGCCTGGAACCGGTATTCGCGGTCCATGTCGTGCGCGGTGGGCAGTGCGCCGCGTGCGGGTGACGTACGCAGCACCAGGTCGGCGCCGCCGCCCCGGACCCGATACGTGGGATTGGACGAGCCGCCGGTCAGCGGTTCGACCCGCGGCTCGACACCGGGCGCCAGCACGCCGCGTGCCACCGACCACGCGGTGAGCGCGCGCAGTTCCGCCGCTCCCAGTGCCGTCGGCGCTGTCGTCACGGCAGGTCCAGCCAGGTCGCGTAGCGCTGCTCGGCGACCGCGCGCCGGGTCGGGACGTGCTCGCTCGGCCACCCCTCGACCGCGCTGTGGCCGCGCAGCGCGAGCTTGGCGACCTGCGCGACGTGCACCTCGTCCGCTCCGTCGGACAACCGGAAGTTGCGCGCGAGGCGGTACATCTCCTCCAACGGCAAATCGGTCGAGTAGCCCAGCGCACCGTGCACCTGGATCGCCCGGTCCACCACGTCGTGCAGCACCTGCGCCCCCCAGTACTTGACCTCGGAGACCGCCTGCCGGGCCGCCTTCGGGCCCTCGTGGTCCCAGGTCCACGCGGCCTTGAGGGTCATCAGCCGCAGCGCCTCGATCTCGATCGTGGACTTCGTCACCATCTGCTGCACGAGTTGGTGCTCGCCCAGCAACCGGCCGTGCGAGCGCCGGGACAGGGCCCGTTCGCAGAGCATGTCGAAGGCCCGGCGGCACTGGCCGATCCAGCGCATCGTGTGGTGGATCCGGCCGCCGTTGAGCCGCTTCTGAGCGAGCGTGAACGCATCACCGGGAGCGCCGATCAGGTGCGTGTGCGGCACTCGGCAACCCTCGAACCGGATCTCCGCGTGGCCGCCCAGGTTTGCGGTCGCGGCACCGTCGTAAGGGTGGTGCATGGTGTGCACGTCGCGCACGATCCGCATCCCCGGGGTGTCCTGTTCGACCACGAACATCGAGGCCCGGCGGTGTGGTTCGGCATCGGGATCGGTGACCGCGAAGACCAGTACGAAGTCCGCGCGACGCGCGTTGGAGGCGAACCACTTGTGCCCGTCGAGCACCCACTCGTCGCCGTCCCGCACCGCCCGGGTCCGGATGCCGGTCGGGTCGGAGCCGGCCGTATGCGGCTCGGTGAGCGAGAACGAACTGGTCAGCCGACCCGCCAGGAGCGGCCACAACCAGCGCTCCTTCTGGGTGTCGGTCGCGCCCACCGCGAGCAGTTCGCTGTTGCCCGAGTCCGGCGCCTGGTTGCCGAAGATCGCCGGTGCGGAGGGGCTCCGGCCGAGGATCTCGTGCATCAGAGCCAGCCGGACCTGGCCGAAGCCGCCGCCGCCCAGCGCCGGATCCAGGTGCGCGGCCCACAGGCCGCGATCCTTGACCGCCTGCTTGAGCGGTTTGGTGACGGCCCGCCAGTTGTCCGCGCTCATCCGGGTTCGGACCAGGTCGAGCGGTTCGATCTCGTCCACCACGAGCCGGCGGATCCAGTCGAGTTCGGCCGCGACGTCCGGTTCGGTGCTGAAGTCCCATGCCATGAACGGACGTTAACCCGGTTAATTAACAGGGTCAATCATATGGTCGGTCGGACGCCACGCGTGGCCCGCAGAGCCGACCGAGGCCGCCGCTTCGTGGGGCCGACCCGGCGTCACTCCGCGTCGAGCGGCCCGCGCAGGTCCGTGACCAACCGCTGCATCCGGTCGGCCAGGTCGGTGAGTTCGGCGGCCGTCCAGCCGGCCAACTGCCGGGCCAGCATCGCGTCGTTGGCCGCCACGAACAGCCGGTACGCCTCGCGCCCGTGCTCGGTGGCCTCCAGCAGCGCCACCCGGCCGTCGTCGGGAGCGGTGACCCGGACCGTATAGCCGCCCTCCTCCAGGATGCGGATCTGTCGACTCAGCGCGGCCGGTTGGATGTCGGCGCGCTCGGCCAACTCGGTCGGCCGGATCGGGCCGAAGTCGATGATGCGATGCAGCACGCCGATCGCGACCAGGCTGAGCGGCACGCCGGAGCGCTCCATGTGCAGGGCGTCCAGTCGGCGGCTGCTCATCAGTCTGCGGATCGAGCTGATCGCCTCGTTGATCCTGCGTCGGCTCTCCACGTCGGTCATGGGCGTCAGCGTACGGCTGCCTGTTTGGCGACTTCGTCGCCGGCTCGCGAGGCACCACTTTTTCTTTCCCCCGCTTCGCTCCTCCAAGAAAAAGCGGCCCCTCGCTCGTGACTTCGTGTCCCTCCGCTTCGCTCCGGGCCACGAAGTCAACGATTGCGGCTCCGCCGCTCTCCGCGCTTCGCGCGTCGATCACTTGGGGCGGCCGGGGTCGGGGGCGCTGACGCGCCGGGGGTGGGCGAACTCGGGGATCCAGGGGAAGGCCGGTCGCTCATCGCAGCCGATCCACCCACTGACGGGCCGCCGCGCTGGGGGGCGCAGGTCGGAGCAGGCCACCCTGACGCCCCTGAGGCCCCGAGCTCCGCGCCGAACGCAGCGGGGAACCGCACCCGGGGCCTGCGTCTGGCCCGGGGGCGCTGACGCACCCGGGAGTGGCGAGTCGGGGTGGGCCGGGACTCAGGGTGCCCGGGTCCGGGGGCAGCCGGGACTCAGGGCGTGGCGTGGCTGCCGCGGCCGAGTCGGTGGTCGAGGATCGGGCCGGGCGGCCTCGCGTCCGGGCGGAAGGTCAGGGTGACCCCGGCGCCGGGGCGGGCGGTGGCGTCGGTCGCCAGTGAGGCGCCGGTGAGGGTGTGCAGGCGCGCGGTGCCGGTGCCGGCGTATGCGGCGATGCTCGGGCGGGCCCGGGCCGCCGCCGGCGGGCCGTCGGGGCCGGTCATCCGGCTGGTCGGGCCCCCGGCATGGTGTAGGTGCACCACGCCCGGGCCCAGCACCAGGTATTGCAGGTCGTGCATCAGCACCCGGCACGCGACCACCGACGCGGCCGGGGTGGCGTCGTGCGCGAGGTCGCAGCGAGCGCCGTGCAGTGCGGCGGTCTCGGCGATGGTGTCGGCCAGGCACTCGGTGATGCCCCGGTCCGGGCGGTCGGTCAGCCGGGCCAGCAGATGCACGCCCAGCCGGCGCAGGAACCAGTCCATGCCGTGCCCACACCCGCCCACCGGCGCGGTCGACGCGGCGGCCACCACCACGGCGGCCTCGGGGGTGGTGAGCGCGAACGCGCGCTCACCGGAATCGTTTCGTGGGTCGACGACGACCAGCTCGGCATGCACGAAGATCAGTGTTGGGGACGAAGGGCCGGCCCGGACAGGGGTACGGCGCCTATTGGCTGGAACGTGTCGCCGGCGCGTCAGCGCCCACGGCCCGGCAACTCCGCCCACCTCCACCCCCACCCCCCCCACAAGCAACACGTCACATCTAGGTCGCGGCTCCGTCGTCTGCTGTTTGCCGGGGGTTCGGATCTGTCAGTGTTGCCCCGGACGGCGTCCTTGGCCTTGCGGGGGTGGGGGAACGATGGTCGAAGCGGGGTTGTCCGGTGGGTCGGCTCATACCGCGTTGTTGCGGCGGGCGGCTCGGGTGTTGCCGGCGCGGTTGCCGGAGTTGACGGATCGGCTCGTGGCGGAGCTGCAGGCGCTGGAACCCGCCTATCTGGACGGCGGGGTGCCGCCGGACGAGCTCTGGCAGAGTGCGCACGAGGCGTTGCGGGTCGGGGTGGGGGCGCTCGCGGTGTGGCCTCGCGAGTTGGAGGGCAGTCGGTGGGCCTCCGGGCGGCTGGCGCGTCGGCGGGCCGAGCAAGGGGTGCCGCTGGAGGCGCTGTTGCACGCCTATCGGCTCGGCGGAGTGTTGTTGTGGCAGACCCTGGTCGAGGTCGCCGCGGAGCAGGAGCCGGACGAGGTACGGCTGTTGGTGCACGTGGCCACGGACGTGTGGAACTTCGTCGACGGGCATGCCGGGGCGATCGCCGATGCGTACCGGCGGGTCGAGGCCGAACTGACGAATCGTCACGACGAGCGGGTGCACGCCCTGTTGGACACGCTTTTGGACGGCCGGGCTCCGGCGGCCGACCTCGCCGCCGCGGCCGCCGTGCTGGATCTGCCCGAGCGGGGCCGGTACGCCGTGGTCGCGTTGCGCCATCCGCTGCCCGGCATCGGGGTGCACGACACGCCTCGGCGGGCCGCGCCGGACGGCGTGCGGGTGGTGTGGCGGGCCCGGATGGAGGGGGAGTTCGCGGTCGTACTGCTCGGTACGGCCGGGTTGGACGAGGTTGCCGAAACGTTCGGCCCGGCGGCCGGGTCCCGGGCCGGCATCAGTGCGATCGTCGATGGGCTCGCCGCGCTCGGCCGGGCTCGGCGGCTTGCCGAGATCGCGTTGCGTACATGTACCGCCGACGGTGAATGTGCCCGGCTGGACGAGCGGTTGCCCGCCGCGCTGGTCGCCTCGCAGCCCGATCTGGCGCACGATCTCGCGGCGCGCGTGCTGGGGCCGATCCTGGCGCTCGACCCGGTGGACCGCGATCTGCTGCTCGGCACGCTCGGTGCGTGGCTCGACTCCGGCGGCTCGGCGGTGCGCGCGGGCCGTCGGCTGTTCTGTCACCGCAACACCGTGCTCAACCGGTTGCGCCGACTGGAACAGCTGACCAGCCGCGAACTCGGCCTCCCCCGCGACCTCGTCGAACTCGCCCTGGCCCTGGACGCACACCGCCTACGCACCTGACGCTCGTCCCACACACCG
The DNA here is from genome assembly GCF_040605455.1 of Embleya sp. NPDC005575. Classification (NCBI taxonomy): domain Bacteria; kingdom Bacillati; phylum Actinomycetota; class Actinomycetes; order Kitasatosporales; family Streptomycetaceae; genus Embleya; species Embleya sp. NPDC005575. The sequence continues at coordinate 49,314 of NZ_JBEXCV010000041.1, forward strand.
GAGGCCCGCCTCCGCAGCGGCTGCCCACGCACTCGGAAAAACCGAAACGCCGTACCGACCCATCGCGCCCTCCCGCAGCCCCTGACCGTCGGCCCGCCATCGACTCGATCGCGCCCGGCCCTCGACCTCACCCTCACCTCCCCGACCCCGACGCAGCCCCCACCCGGTCCTCGGCCCCACCCCTCCGCCCGACCCGCCCCCGTGCCTTGCCCCTGCCAACCCCGACCCGTTCCGTGCCGCTCCACAGAAGGGCTCACCCCGCCCCCTCCTGTGCCGCTGCACAAGGGCTCCCGCACCGCGTTGGTCGGATGCCCCGATGTGGTCCGGGGATCTGGACTCCGGTCGCACCCCGTGTTGTGATCGCGGTCACTCCAACAGCGGGGAGGGGTGCGGTGGAATCGGGAGCGCTCCTCGTAGCGGGGCTGGAGGTCGTCTACGGGCGGTCGGTTCGGGCCCTGCGCGGTGTTTCGCTCGATGTGCCGGCGAACGGCGTGGTGGCCGTGCTCGGGGCGAACGGAGCCGGCAAGAGCACGTTGCTTCGGGCCGTGTCGGGCACGCTGTCCCTGCATCGGGGCGCGGTCACCGCCGGCACGATCCACTACGGCGGCGCACGACTGGCGGGTCGCGACCCGGCCCTGATCGTCCGGGACGGCGTGGTCCAAGTGCCGGAGGGCCGGCGGGTGTTCGCCAATCTCTCGGTGGACGAGAACCTCCAGGCCGGCGCACTGGGCACGCGTGGGCTCGGACAGGGCAAGCGCGCCGCGGCGAAGGCCCGGGTCAACCGCGACCGGGTCTTCGAGCTGTTTCCGGTATTGGCCGAACGCCGTACCCAGCGATCCGGCCTGTTGTCCGGCGGCGAGCAGCAAATGCTGGCGATCGCGCGGGCGTTGATGGCCGAACCACGCCTGTTGCTGCTCGACGAGCCGTCGTTGGGTCTGGCCCCGATCATGGTGGGCCGGATCGCGGGCGTGATACGGGAGATCGCCGCACAGGGCGTGGCGGTGCTGCTCGTCGAGCAGAACGTGACGGTCGCGCTCGACCTCGCCGACAAGGCCTATGTGCTCGACGTCGGCGAGGTCCGACTCGCCGGCGCCTCGGCCGACCTCGCGCGCACCGACGAGGTGCGCCGGTTGTACCTCGGCGAGGAGGAGGCGGCCGGGGCGGACGCCACCGCCGTGCCGGCCCCGCCCGCCCCGCGCAAGCCGCTCCGGAGGTGGGTGGAATGACCGTCGGCTCGACCCGGACCGCCGAGGCGCGAGAGTTCGACGTGCCCGAACTGACCGTACGCGCGGTCACCGTGCGCTTCGCCGGCCTGGTGGCGCTGGACGCGGTCGGCTTCACCGTCGCGCCGGGCTCGATCCACGCGGTGATCGGTCCGAACGGCGCGGGCAAGTCGACCTGTTTCAACGTGCTTTCCGGCGTGTACCGGGCCGATCGCGGCACGGTACACCTGGGCGGCCACGAACTGACCCGGCTGCCACCGCATCGCATCGCCGCGCTCGGCCTGGCCCGTACCTTCCAGAACATCGTGCTCACCCGGGGCACCGTCGCGGACAATCTGCTGCTGGGTCGGCACGTGCTGACCACCTCCGGGTTCGCGGCCACCGCGCTGCACCTGCCCCGGGTGGTCCGCGAGCAGCGGCGACATCGTGAACGGGCCCGGGAAATCGCCGAGTTCATGCGCCTGGGCGATGCCTTCGACGCTCCTGTGGGGCTGTTGCCGTACGGCATGCGCAAGCGGGTCGAGATGGCCCGCGCGCTGTGCATGGAGCCCAAGGTGCTGCTCCTGGACGAACCGGTCGCCGGGATGAACGCCGAGGAACGGGCCGAGACCTCGGATGCGATCGCCTCGATCCGCGATTCGCTGGGCATCTCGATCGTGCTGGTCGAGCACGATATGGGCCTGGTGATGCGGATCGCGGACGAGGTGACGGTGCTGGACTTCGGCCGCCGGATCGCAAGCGGCGTCCCGGCCGACATCCAGCGCGACCCGGCGGTGATCCGCGCCTACCTAGGGACCGGCGAGGAGTCCGACGACCGGTCCGACGAGGACCCGCACGGCCCCTCCCGCCGGCCCGACCCGACCTCGGCGGCTGCCAACGACACCCCCACCCACCACCCCGATCCGGCGGCCACCGACCGGGAGGTCCCGACATGACCAAGCTCGCCGAGATCATTCTCAACGGCATTGCCCTCGGGTCCGTCTACGCCCTGATCGCGCTGGGTTTCGTGGTCATCTTCAAGGCGTCCGGGGTGATCAACTTCGCGCACGCGTCCTTGCTGCTGCTCGGCGGGTTCACCGTCGCCAAACTGCACGACGACCTCGGCTTCGCGCTCGCGCTATCGGCCGCGGTGCTGGTGACCGCCGCCGTGGCGGGCCTGGTCGAGCTGCTGTTCATCCGCGGCCTGGGTCGCACCGAGGTACACACCCTGACCATCCTCACCATCGGCGTGGACATCCTGCTCACCACCGAACTCACCCGCCGGATCGGCTCCGACGTACTGAGCCTGGGCGACCCGTGGAAGGCCGGCGTGCGGGACTGGGGCGGCGTGCACATCGCCGACGCGCGGATCGGGTGCGTCGTGGTGGCGGTGTTGCTGATCGGCGCGTTCTTCGCGGCGTTCCGCTTCACCGCGTGGGGCCTGTCGATGCGCGCCGCCGCCGAGGACCGGGAGGCCGCCGCGCTGATGGGCATCCGGCTGGGCCGGATCCAGTTCACCGCGTGGTGCGTCGCGGGCGCCCTGGCCGCCGTCGCTGCGGTGTTCCTGGCCGCGTTCCCGTCCGCCGGCCTGGATCGGTCCACCGGCCAGATCGCGCTGGCCGCGTTCCCGGCCGCGATCCTGGGCGGGATGGACTCGGCCGCCGGCGCGCTGGTCGGCAGCCTCGTGGTGGGGCTGACCGCGGCGCTGATGGCGGGCTACCAGAGCGACATGACCTGGCTCGGCGCCAATCTCGGCGATGTCGCCCCCTACGTCGTGATGTTGCTCGTGCTGATCTGGCGGCCGACCGGCCTGCTCGGCTCGAAGGAGCGTGCCCGTGTCTGACCGCGTGTCCTCGACGGTGCCCAGGCCCGCGGAAACGCTGCCCGCGCGGCACGCCTCGCCCGCCCTGCCGGGGCTGCGCAGGTGGGCCGGGCCCGCCGCGGTGACGGCGGTGGTGCTGGTACTGCTGGTGCTGCCGTTCTACGTGACCGCGTTCTGGTTGCAGACCGGCCTGTTCGCGATGTCCGCCGCGATCGGCGCGATCGGGCTGAACCTGCTGTCCGGCACCACCGGCCAACTCTCGCTCGGACACGCGTTCTTCCTCGCGTGCGGCGCCTACGGCTACGTGTGGTTCGCGGGCGACTCGGGCAGGGTCGGCGTGCAACAACTGAGCGGGCCGGGCCTGCCGCCGCTGCTCGCGCTGGTGCTCGCGGTGCTGCTGACCGGCATCGTGGGCGGTCTGTTCAGCCCGATCTCCGGCCGGCTGCGCGGGATGTACCTCGGCGTGGCCACGCTGGCCCTGGTGTTCATCGGGCACCACGTCATGCTCAACGCGAAGTCGGTGACCGGCGGCTTCAACGGACGCTCGGTCACCCCGATGGAGTTCGGCGGCTTCACGCTCACCGACGGCGACCCGGACGGCCTCGAAGTGCTCGGCATCCCGTTCGGTCAGCTGGAACGGCTGTGGTACTTCGCCCTGGTGCTGGTCCTGGTCGCCGCGCTGACCGCGCGCAACCTGCTGCGCGGACGACCCGGCCGGGCGCTCGGCGCGGTGCGCGACAGCGAGATCGCCGCCTCCGTCATGGGGGTTCCGGTGGCCCGCTACCGCTCGGCGGCGTTCGTGGTGTCGTCGATGTACGCGGGTCTCGCGGGTGCGCTGATCGCGATGATCTTCAACCGTGTGGTGCCGGACTACTTCGGGCTCGCGCTGTCCATCGACTACCTCGCGATGATCGTGATCGGCGGTCTCGGCTCGGTCACCGGCGCCGTGGTGGGCGCTGTGTTCGTGACGATGCTGCCGCAGGTGTTGAGCAAGTACGCGGACAGCCTGCCGCTGGTGGTGGCGCCGGGCAGCCCGGATTCCGGGGTGGGACCCGGCGAGGCCGCGCGCTACCTGTACGGCGCGGCGATCGTGCTCGTCCTGCTGTTCGCGCCCGGTGGGCTGGTGGGCCTGCTGCGCGGTCGGCCCAGCGGCGGTCCCACCGGCCGCCGCACCGTACGACTCGGACGTACCAAGGGCTCCACCAAGGGCTCCATCCGTACCGGCTCGAAGGGGTAACACAGTGAGGCTCCGGAATGGCGTGCGTGTGGGGGCGGCGCTCGCGGCGCTCGTGCTGGCCGCGACGGCGTGCAGCACCAAGGGCGACGACGACAAGAAGGACAAGCAGTCCGGTGGGGTCAAGACCGGGCCCGGGATCACCGACACCACCATCACCCTCGGTGCGCTGACCGACCTGTCGGGTCCGTACGCGCCGCTGGGCAAGAGCATCGTCAACGCGCAGCAGTTGTACGTGGACGAGATCAACGCGCAGGGCGGGATCTGCGGGCGCAAGCTCGCCATCACGGTCCGCGACCACGGCTACGACGTACAGAAGGCGGTGGCCGCCTACACCGAGATCAAGGGCGGCGTCGCGGGCTTCCCACAGGTGATCGGCTCGGCTGTGGTCACCGCGTTGCAGGACAGCCTGAAACAGGATCAGATCCTGACCTTCCCGCAGGCGTGGGCCGCGACGCTGCTCAATCGGCGCGAGATCCAGATCATCGGGACCACGTACGACATCGACATGATCAACGCGATGGACTTCCTGGGCCAGGCCGCCCAGCTCAAGTCCGGGGACAAGGTGGGGCACGTCTACTTCGAGGGCGAGTACGGCGAGAACGCCCTGGCGGGCGCGAAGTTCGCGGCCGGGAAGCTCGGTGTGCAGATCGTCGAGCAGAAGATCAAGGCGACCGACACCGACCTGACCGCACAGATCGCCGCGATGCGCGGCGCCGGCGTCAAGGCGATCCTGATCAGCGCCGGGCCGACCCAGACCGCGACCCTGGTCGGTTTCGGCGCGGTGGCGGGCCTTCGGGTGCCGGTGCTCACCAGCGCGCCGGGCTTCCACCCCCAGGTGATGGCCAGCACCGCGGCGGGTGCACTGGAACAACTCCTTTACGTGGTCAGCGCGGCGCCCGCGATCGGGGCGGACATGCCGGCGGTGAAGAAGCTGGCCGCGGACTACAAGGCCAAGTACCCGGACGGGACGCTCGATCAGGGGGTGATCTCCGGGTACAACGCGATGAAGATCTTCGGTGAGGACCTCAAGGCGGCGTGCGCCGACAAGGATCTGTCGCACGCCGGGATCATCGCCGCGCACCGCAAGCAGAAGCAGATGGACACCGGGCTGGGCACACCGCAGGACTTCTCCGACCCGACCAAGCCGGCTTCCTACAAGTCGTACATCCTCAAGCCGAGCAAGGCCGTGCCGGGCAACCTGGTGGTGGCCAAGGATGCCTTCGAGGTGCCGACGGTGCACGAGTACAAGCTGCCTGTGGCGGGGTAGCTGCTTTGGGGTGGGGGCGGGTCGGGGTGTTGACGTGTCGGGGTGTGGGGCGGGGGCGTTGGGGTGGGTGGGTGTGTAGGCGTTCGGTTTACAAGAACGTGTCGCGGCCGCCGTTTACGATCAGGGTTTGGCCGGTGACGTAGCGGGAGCCGGTGCCGCACAGGAATACCGCGGGGGCGCCGATGTCGGTTTCCGGGTCGCCGACTCGGCGCATCGGCACCTTGTCGGCGATTCGGGACTCCATGGTCGGGTCCGCCTCGAACGCGGCTGCCAGTGCGGGGGTTACGGCCAGCGGTGCGAGTCCGTTGACCCGTACGCCGCTCGGGCCCCACTCGCGGGCCAGTGCTTTGACGAAGCCGCGTTGCGCGCCCTTGACGCCCGCGTAGAAGGACAGGTTGGCGCTGCCGCGCATGCCTGCGGGCGAGGTCAGCAGCAGCAACGCCCCCTGGGTCTCGCGCAGGTGCGGGTAGGCCGCGTGTGCGACGGTGAACGAGCCGGTGAGCGAGACGTCCGCGTGCTCGCGCCACAGCTGTGGGCGGGCCCGCTCGAAGTCCACCGGTTCGCTGGAGCGGCGCGAGGTCGCGTTGTGCACCACCGCGTGCAACCGGCCGAACCGGGCCACGGTCGCCTCGATCGCGGTGCGTACCGACTCCGCCGAGGTGACATCGCACTCGGTTGCCCATCCGGTACCGCCGCGCGCGGTGATCTCCTCGACCACCTCGGCGCCGGCCGCGAGCCGGCGGGCGGTCACCACGACGGTGGAACCGGCCGCCGCCAGGGCCAGGGCGATGCCCTTGCCGAGGCCGGCCGCCGCCCCCGTCACCAGCGCCACGTGTTCGGTCACGGCGTCATCAGCGCTCCTCCGTCGACGATCAGGGTGGTCCCGGTCAGCCGCGCCGCCGCCGGAGCGAGCAGCAGCGATATCGCGTCCGCGACGTCCGTCACGGTGCCGGCCCCGGGCAGCACCGCCTCGCCGCGGTCCACGTCGGTGCCGCGCAGGTGTTCGGCGCCGTAGGTGAATACGTCCGGCGTGACGATGTTGACGGTGATCCCGTCGGCCGCCCAGCGCCGGGCCGCCGACTTGGCCAGCGCACGCAGCGTCTCGGCGGCGGTGGCCAGCGGGACCAACTCGGCCGCGCCTTCGAGGGCGACGGCGGGCACGACCAGTACGAACCGGCCCCGGCGCGGGGCCAGCACCTCATGGGCGACCTGAAGCACCGTCAGGCCGTGCCGGATCGGGTCCTCCGTGAGCCGCTGCCACTCCGATCCGCTCAGCGCGGCCAGCGGGCGCGGCACGAAGGCCTCGGCGGACACCAGGGTGTACACGAGCACATCCACCGCGTCGTGACCGGCGTCGCGCAGCGCCGTGCCCAGGGCGGTGCGGAAGTCGTCCGGGTCTTCGAGTGGAGCACACAGGGGCACCACACGTGCACCGGCCTCGGCGATCCGGGCAGTGGCCGGACCGGGGTCCTGCGGATCACACAGGATCAGCTCGCAACCGTCCCGGACGAGCCGGTGCGCGACCGCCTCGCCGAGGTCGGCGACACCCACGACGAGGGCGACACGTTTGCTCACGAGACCTCCGAAAGTGGTGATCGACAGCGCGATGGAACCACGGAGCTCGTGAATTGACCATGCGTCAGGTACAACCCGCGTGGCGGCGTCGGCATGCGCAGGCCACGGCCGGGGAGCGCTCGGCGCCGCCGCCGTGACCTCGGGCCGCCGTCCCGACCGGGTGGTCGCGGGTCGGGCGACCCCCGGCACGCGCGAACAGCGCCACCCGGACTCACCCCGGCCTATCGGCGGGTGTGCCTGAACGCAATCACGTATCCGACCAAATTCGGCTACACACCCGAGCAGGCCTACCAGATCCTGGGGGCGGCGCCGATCGAGGGCCGGTTCTCCGGCGGGGTGGACATCCCCAACGCGTGCGCGACGTCGCACGTGCCGACCAAGATCTTCGGCTTCGAGATCCGCCGTCGGCCTCGGGACCGGCCTTCGCCGATCGCGGGCAGTGCGCGACGACGAGGGGCCGAGTCGGTCGAAAGGCGTACCCGCGTGCGAGGCGCGTGGGTGCACCTCGGCCGAGTGGTTGTCGGCCGGACCCCGTAGCTTCCTGGTGAGGACGCCACGGAGGGTGCACAAGTGTCGAAGACCGCCATCATCGCGCTGCTGGCCGAAATGAACGATGCCGACGGAACGATCTTCGCACGGATCCGGGACGAGATGCCGGCGGCACTTCGCGACACCGAGGTGCTGCCGCCCGCCGTGGTGCGCACCGCGCTGCGTTCGGCCGATGCCAAGGCGCTGTTCGCGATCGCGGGCAACCTGAGGCTGCCGCGCGGCGCGATCGCGGAGCTGTACACCGGCCCCGCACTCGCGGCATTGCGCGCACTGCGCGCACTCGGCCCCAAGAACCCACGCGCGTATACCGAAGCAACACGTGGCATCGGCGAGTTGATGGATCGTCACCTCGGTGGTTCGGCCGCGGCCTGGGGCCGGCTGCTCGCGCTGTTGCCGACCTACGAAGGTTCGCTGCATGCGGCGATCGAGGCCGCGGGTACGGGCGATGAGGACTCGGGCACGGTCGATGAGGGCTCGAACCTGTCGGTGCCCGGCGAACTGCGGATGGAGTTCCGCCAGTTGTTGCTGCTCGCGCCGCCGGAGTCGGTGGCGCGGTTGTGGCCCGCGCTGCGCCCGCACATCGTGCGCGACCTGGTCCGCTTCGGCGCCGAGGTGCCGGGCGCCGTGCTCGCCGACATGATCGCCGGGGCGACCCCCGCGCAGCGCCGCTCGCTGGCCCGGGCCAGGCGGGCACTGCCCGAGGTGGGCGCCGCGCTGATCGGGCTCGGGGACCCCGCCCTGAACGCGCTGGTCTACCTCAATCCGCACACCGGCGAGGCGATTCGGGCCCGCATCATGGTTTCCTCGACGCCGCTGCACCCGAGCCTGGTGGAGCGGCTGTGCGGCAACTGGTCGGTCTCGACCCGATTGCCCGCACTGTGGTCCGGTGATCCGCTCCTGGTGCGCGCGGCGATGCTCAAACGGCACACGATCACGCTTGCCGAGAGCCTGGCGACCTGGCAGGAGAAGGGCGCCGAAGGCCTGCGTCCGCATGCCCGACCCGAGATGCCGACGCGCGCCGGCTCGGAACCGCAGCCGTTCCGGGTCCCGCGCTATCGCCTGCTGCTTCTGATCACGTTGTTGCGCCTGTGCGAGTGCGCCGGCCCCCAGGCCGCGCTCGACCTGCTCGGCGAGGTGACCGTGGCCGAGTCGGAGGCGCAGCGATATCGCGAACTGCTGTCCTCGCCTGCCGGAATCGCTCGCCTACGTGCGGAGATCGACGCGTCGAGCGGCACCCGCCGACTCGTGCGGCGACTGCGGGCCCACCTGCCGCGGGTCGGCTGGCCGATGCTGGAGACCCCCTTCGTGGACTGGGCCGAGATCACCAAGGCGCACCGCCGCAAACCGTTTCCCGACCGGTCGTTGGCCCTGTTGGCCGGACAGGACGGATGCCCGGCCGAATTGCGACGCGAGGCCGGGGCGGCGCCGACGGGCGGGCGTTGGCCCACGCCGATCGGCCGGCTCGACCCGACGACCGGCGGTGGGCTCTCGGAGCGCGAGCGGGCGATGGTCGCCGACGTGAGGGCGGGCCGGATGCCGATCGGCGAACTCCTTACCGGCCTGCGCGCGGCCTCGGCCGGGGAACTGCTCGGGCTGCGCGACACGATCGCTCCCGACGGTCGCGCCGCGCATGAACTACGGGACAAATTCCATGAGTTGATCGACCGTCGAGTCGCCCCGGCGGGCCGCGTGGCGTTCGCCGTGGTCGCGCTGCGCCTGCTCCCCGAGTTCGAGGGCAGCCTGGCCCAACTGGTCGACACCGCGGCCGCCGCCGCGTGCGACTGATCACCTTCCCACCGTCGGCCCCTAGTGTCCTGCGCCAGGAATTCGTTGTAGATGTATAGGCTGGTTCCATGGCGCGGATGGGGCGGCCGAAGGCCGAGTTGGTGTTGTCGGACGACGAGCGGGAGACGTTGACGAGGTGGGCGAGACGCCGAAAGTCGTCGCAGGCTTTGGCGTTGCGTTGTCGGATCGTGCTCGGGTGTGCGGA
>NZ_JBEXCV010000042.1:0-58748 GCF_040605455.1 Embleya sp. NPDC005575
GGCTGCGGCATATGTGGCCCGCCAGAAGGCGGAGAAGAGGCGGTAGTCGGCAGTGCGCGACTCGGCCGCGCTCGCCCCGGCCGCACCCGGCTCCGCAGGGTTCGGCCGGCCTGCTCGATCGTCAGTCCGGGCTGCCCCGGTCCTGGCCGAACGGCAAGCCACTTTCCTTGTGAACTACGGCGCCGAGATGAAAATTGACGCACCATCAGCCTTGTCGATTGGCAGAGGTCGACGTATGTTCATGCTCAACAGGAAGGGGGACCCGTGGCGATCCCGGCACCCGAGGACACCTATGACAAGGTGCTCCAGGCGGCAGAGGAACTGTTCGGCGAACAGGGCTTCGCCGGCACCTCGCTGCAGGCCATCGCCGACCGGGTCGGGGTGACCAAGGCCGCCCTCTACTACCACTTCCGCACCAAGGACGAACTGCTCGACGCCCTCCTGCGCCCGGCCCTGAACGAGCTGGACCGGGTGTTGGAGGTCGCCGAGAGCAGGCGCGGCACCACCGCTCGCCAGCGCCTGCTGTTCGAGGGCTACGTCGACTTCCTCATCCGGTATCGCACCCTCGCCGTCATCCTCGACCGGGACGTCGCGATCGGACGCCACCCCGCCATTCAACCCCGACTCGCCTCGATCACCGCGCGGGTGCGCGAAGTCCTCGACGACGTCGACGACTCGATCGAATACCGCGTGTCCACGGCCGTGGCGATGGGTGGCATCTACTCCGCCGTCGCCGCCTTCCCGGCACTGCCCGACGACGAGCTGGGCCGCATCCTGCGCGGCGTGGTCCGCAAGCTCCTGGGCCCACGCCGCAGGGCGCCGGGCCCGGTCGCCGGGGCCTGATCGGCAGCACACCACCGGTAGCAGTACGCACCACCGCACCACCGCGTTTCCCGGCACTCGTCCCCGGCCGGTTCCCGCGGCGACCTCGCACACCCTCCGGCAACGGGAGTTCCACCATGACGTGTCCGGTCCTCGACCACGGCTTCGACCCCACCGACCCCGACCTGTACACCACGCGCATCCCGCTCGACGAGTTCGCCGAGCTGCGCAAGACCTCGCCGGTCGTGTGGGTCCCGCAGACGCCCGAGGTGTCCAACTTCGGCGACGACGGCTACTGGCTGGTCACCCGGCACGCGGACGTCAAGGAGGTCTCCACCAAGCCGGAGATCTACTCGACGAACAAGAACACGGCGATCATCCGGTTCGCCGAGGGCATGGACATGAGCAACATCGATGCCCAGAAGCTCATCATGATCAACATCGACCCGCCGGAGCACACCCGGCTGCGCAGCATCGTCCAGCGCGGCTTCACGCCCCGGGCGATCAACGCGCTCCAGACCGCGCTGACCGAACGGGCCGCACAGATCGTGCGCGACGCCAAGCTCAAGGGCTCGGGCGACTTCGTCACCGAGGTCGCATGCGAGCTGCCGCTGCAGGCGATCGCGGAGCTGATCGGCGTACCGCAGGAGGACCGCAAGAAGATCTTCGAGTGGTCGAACAAGATGCTCGGCTACGACGACCCGGAGTACGCGGAGTCCACCGAGGCGGGCGCGCAGGCCGCCGCCGAACTGATGCTCTATTCGATGGGCATGGCCGAGGAGCGCAAGGCGTGCCCGGCGCAGGACATCGTCACCCGGCTGATCACCGCCGAGACCGACGGCAGCCTGTCCTCGGACGAATTCGGCTTCTTCGTCCTGCTGTTGGCGGTCGCGGGCAACGAGACCACGCGCAACGCGATCACGCACGGCATGCTCGCGTTCTTCGACAACCCCGACCAGTGGGAGCTGTACAAGGCGGAGCGGCCGGAGACCACGGCGGACGAGATCGTGCGCTACTCGTCGCCGGTGATGTCCTTCCAGCGCACCGCGACCCAGGACACCGTCCTGGGTGGCCAGGAGATCAAGGCGGGTCAGCGGGTCGGCATCTTCTACAGCTCGGCCAACTACGACACCGAGGTGTTCGAGAACCCGACGAAGTTCGACATCACCCGCAACCCGAACCCGCACCTGGGCTTCGGCGGCGGTGGCCCGCACTTCTGCCTGGGGGCGTCGCTGGCCCGGATGGAGATCAACCTGATGTTCAACGCGATCGCCGACGCGATGCCGGACATCACCAAGGCCGCCGAACCCCGGCGTCTGCGGCACGCGTGGATCAATGGGATCAAGGAACTCCAGGTGAACTACACGGGCCGGTAGCCCACCCGAACTCGGCCGGAGGTTGCGGGAAACCGCCTCCGACCTGGCCGAACACGACAGGCGCCGTCCGTCTACGGGAGCAGCGGACGGCGCCTTCGCCTGTCCGAAGCAGGAGATCGGGGCACGGGTGGGGCAAGGCGTTGCCATCCGGCGCGACCGGGGTTGCACCCCCTCGTGCGGAGCCGGTGGTCGGCGCGCGAGGTGTGGGAGCGGCGTGCGAGGGTGACTCGTTCGAGATCGGTGGATTGGGGCAAGGGGTGCGACGTGGGTGGCGTTGACGAGGGCGTGTACGTGCTGCGGAACGTGCACAGTGGGCTGGTCCTCGAAGTCGAGGGTGGGCGGACCAACAGTGGTGCGAACGTGTGGCAGGGCGCGGATGACGGTTCCGCCGCGCAGCACTGGCGGATCACCGCTGTGCACGCCGGCGGTGCGGTGTACCACGTCGAGCATGTGGCCAGTGGGAAGCGGCTCGACGTGACCGGGGCCTCGGAGGAGAACGGGGCCAACGTGCAGCTGTGGCGGGCGAACAACTTCGGTGCGCAGGAATGGATCCTGGAGCAGCACGTCGACGCACCGGGCCGGGTCACGCTGGTCAACTACGTCAGCGGGCTGCTCCTGGAGGTGGCCGACGGCAATACCGAGCCCGGCGGGAACGTCCGGCAGTGGGAGGACACCGACGGCCCCTCGCAGTGGTGGGCGCTCGAACCGCGCTGACCGCGCACAGCCGCGGAGCCGCCGCCGTCCCGCCTCGCGCTGTGGCTACGCGGCGGCCACCACGTGGGTGCGTGCGAGCACCGGCGCGACCGGACGCGGGCGCGCGCCGGGACGGGCGAAGACGAACAGTCGCAGCACCACGAACCGGCCGATCCCGGCCAGGCCGGACGCGCCCAGGTAGACGCCCTGTTCGACCAGGACACCCGCGCCCGGCGCCGCCGCATGCAGGCCGAGCACCGCGGCCGTGGTGAACAGGTAGGCGACCATCGCGCTGAGCGCCGACTGGCCGTGGGCGCGCAACCCGGCGCGCCCGCCGCCGAAGGTGAACCGGCTGTGCAACTCGGTGGCGGCCACCGTGGAGACCACGGTCACGAACGCGTTGGCGACCGCGATCGGCATCGTGCCGGAGAGCACGACCAACGCACCCGAGGAGGCGATCCCGGTGCCGCCGCCGAAGACCACGAACCGCGCGAATGCGGCGATCGAACCGGACTTCCCGGCCCTGCCGCCGGCTGCGTTGTTGCTGTTCCCCGTGGTCTTCATGTCCTTCAGCCTAGAAACGAATGAGGCCGGAGACGTTCCTGATTCACCCGGTGCGCGCGAGGTGTTCGGCAAAAACATGGTGGTTCGCCGAAACCCCTCTCCCGCTTGGCCTCCGGGCACTCCGTCCCTCGGTGCGGGACGGCCGTGTCGCCCACCAGCCTGCTGGAACAGGGCCGTCGACCGCACCCGATTTTCGGCACCGCGACGTGTCCGCACGGGACGGTCGTCGGCCCGTCTCCACCTCTGTCCCGGCCCTCTCCGGCCCGCCTCGCCCCGCGCCGTTCGCGACACGAGCGCGGGCGGCACGCGACGACCCCGGTCGGTGCGTCGGGACGCGGGGACCGGGGTCGGGAGGGCGCGGTGCTTCCTCGGAGGCTAGTTGGCCGAGGTGAAGACCAGGGCGGCGTTGTGGCCCCCGAAGCCGAAGGCGTTGGCGACGGCGACGTTCAGGGGGCCCACCCGGGGCTCCTTGGCGACCACGTCGAGGTCGATGTCGGGGTCCTGGGAGTCCAGGTTGAGGGTGGCCGGGATGACGCCGTCGCGCAGGGCCGACACCGCGGCGACCGCGGCGATCGCACCGGCCCCGCCGCACAGGTGGCCGAGCATCGACTTGATCGCGGTGACCGCCGCGTGCGTACCGATCGCCTCGGTGATCGAGGCGGCCTCCAGCGCGTCGCCCCCGGGTGTCGAGGTCGCGTGTGCCTGGATGTGGTCCACGTCCGCGCCGGTGACGCCGGCCTCGGCCATCGCCATCCGCAGCGCCCGGACCTGGCCCGGCCCGTACCCGGCGGTGATGTGGTTGGCGTCCGAGGTGACCCCGGCGCCGGCCAGGTGCGCGTGCACGGAGGCACCGCGCGCCGCTGCGAACTCGGCCCGCTCCAGGACCAGCAGCGCGGCCCCCTCGCTCATCACGAACCCGTTGCGCCCGGCGTCGAACGGACGCGACGCCGCGGTCGGGTCACCCTCGTACGTGGACAGCGCGCGGGCCTGGGCGAAGCCCGCGATCGGCAGGGCGCCTATCGTGGCCTCCGCGCCGCCCGCGATCACCACGTCGGCGCGGCCGAGCCGGATCAGGTCCAGGGCGTACGCGATCGCCTCGGAGCCCGACGCGCACGCGCTGACCGGGGTGTAGGCGCCGGCTCGGGCGCCGAACTCCATGCTGACCTGCGCGGCCGGCCCGTTGGGCATCAGCATCGGCACGGTGTGCGGGGACACCCGGCGCACGCCGGACGCGGCCAGCACGTCGTGCTGCGCGAGCATCGTCATGGCACCACCCATGCCGGTACCCACCACCACGGCGAACCGTTCCGGCTCGACCTGCGGCGCGCCCGCGTCCTCCCACGCCTCGCGTGCGGCCACGAGCGCGGCTTGCTGACACCGGTCCAGGCGCCGCGCCCGGACCCGGTCGAGCACCGTCTCGGGGCAGACCCGCATCCGTCCGGCGATGCGCACCGGCAGGTCGGCCGCCCACTCGTCCGCCAGGGCTTCGATTCCCGACTCGCCCGCGAGGAGGGCCGCCCACGTGGACGGCACGTCCCCGCCCAACGGCGTGGTCGCACCCATCCCCGTCACCACCACATCGGTCTTGCCGAGCGTCATAAAACGCACCCCAGCTCTGTCGAAGCATTGTCGAAACACGACACGGGTGACCCACCCGCGCACGCGTAATGGGCCACTTGATCCGCAACGCTGTCAGGGAAAAGTCTCTACGAGGGTATCGACATCGATAAAGAGGACGTCCTATTACTTGTGGAGTCCCGACAACCGACCGGTAACCGGCTCGGCCCCGCAAACACGTCAGAACGGCCGATACCCGCCGATGATCGTCGGCCGCGGGCGGCAGATTCAGCTTGGTCGGGATGCTCGCGATGTGCTTGGCGCCGCCGCCTCGCCGACCACCAGGCCCGGGCCACGGCCGCATTGCAGCGCCCTTCGGCCGGCGGTGCGAGCACCTCGCGCTCACGCGGCGTCACCCTGGCCGGCGGGTCGCGCCGCCGGGCCGACAACGGGCGGGTCACCTCGGGATCGACCGCCATCCCGCCGCCGGCGACCCGCTCCGACGCGGCCATGAATTCGGTCACATCGCCGATGCGATCCTTGAGCCCGGGTCGCCGACTTCCGGGGTGTTGCGACGGTCCGGGGCGACCCGCCGCCAGGTGTTGTGCGCGGTCGCGGGGGAGACCACGTGGTCGCGCCGGGTGTGCTGCACGGCGGCCTGGTTGCGGTGCCGTCGTAGTCGGGGATCCGGGCCGGGCTCGCGGGCGCGCTCGGCACGCCGGTGCGTCCGTGGTGCCGTGGGCGCCGGTGACCCGCGCGCTCGTGGTGTGCCTCGGGATCGCGCTCGCGGCGAGTGTGCTGCCTGCCCGACGGGCGATGCGCGGGGTGGCGCCGTGAGCCCGAGCCGGGGCCGCCTCGCCGGGTGACTCCTTCCTGTGCGGGCTGTGCGGGCCGTGTGGCGACATTATGGGTGACTTCGTTTGGATTGGCCCGACTTTTCGGAAGATCGCCGAAAGCCGGCGAATCATCGCGACCATGGGCATTTGCGACCTCGTCCCCCGCCCTCTACCTCAGGGAGACCGCCATGGCCTGGTACCCAGGAGCCACCAAACGCGAGTTGGAGCCGGAATCCGACGCGCAGCCCGCCATCCGCCCGACCCAGTTGATCTTCCACTCGATCGCCGCGCCGTGGTCGGGCGAGCGGATGTACGAGTACTGGCGCGACTCGACCAACCTCGAATCGCACTTCGGCTGCGCGTACGACGGCGGCCTGTGGCAGTACATCGGCACCGAGACCCGGGCCGACGCCAATGCCTCGGCGAACCGGCGCGCGGACGGTACCGGTGCGGTCAGCTGCGAGAGCGCGAGCAACCTGGAGCACACCGACCCGTGGACCGACGCCCAGGTGGACAGCCTGATCCGGCTCGGCGTGTGGATGCACGAGCGGCACGACCTGCCGCTGCGGGTGTGCCGGGCGTGGGACGACCCCGGTTACGGCTACCACCGGCTGTTCGCCAAGTGGTCCATCGACGGCACCGCATGCCCCGGGGACGCGCGGGTGCGGCAGTTCCACGACCGGGTCTTCCCGGGCATCGTGGCCGGCGCCGGCGGCACACCACCCGTCGACATCCCCGCCCCGCGCCCCGCGGTCGACCTGGTCGAACTGGTCGCGGCGGCACGGTCCGACCCGAGCCGCGAGGGCACCCCGGTCACCTACGTGGGCACCCGCATGGTCGAGAACGCCCTGGTCGCCGAGGGCCTGCTCGCCCGCCACCTGGCCGACGGCCACTACGGCACCGCGACGGTGAAGGCATACGCCGAATGGCAGCGCCGGCTGGGCTACAGCGGCTCGGACGCGGACGGCATCCCCGGACGCCGGTCACTGACCCGGCTGGGGGTCAAACACGGCTTCACCGTCGCGTGAGCGGACCGGGCAGGGGCCGGAGCGGTGGTCTCAGATGCCTCGGTCGGTGGCCACCAACAGGCTCGTGACGATCGCCATCAGCGACCACACCAGCCACATCCAGGCCACCGCGTCGTACAGCGCGCTGTACAGACCCAGGATGGTCAGCAGCACGAGTGTGCAGACCACCATGCCCCGACTTTGTGGACCGTACGTACGGATCATCGTCGCCTCCACCCTCGGAGCCCGGGAACGAACCGGTGTCTGGCACGGTAGCGCAGCAGCTCGCGACACGGACAGAGCGTGGCGGCCGGCAACCGTGTGGCGGGGCGGGTTCGGGGGTTTCGGCCTTCCGGGGGCGGGTCGGCACGCCGGGTTGTCGGCTCTCCTGGTTGTCGGTCTCCCGGGTGGGCGAGGGCTACGGCATTGCCGGATCGCCGGGCCGTACCGCGCCGCCGGGTCCCGCAACGAGGGTTTCACACAACGGTCGCAACGGGGTTCACAACGCGGGCGTCACAACACCAGCAGGTCGAAGAGCCGGTCCAGGTCCGCCGCTGGATTCGCGGTCAATCCGCCGTGTACCGGACCGGGCTGCACGATCGTGCTGCGCGGTGCGGTCAGCCAGCGAAACCGCCGCCCGACCGGCTCGGCCCCGGGCGCGCCGGCCGCCTCGCTGCCCGCACACACCAGTTCCCACGCGGCGAGTACCGCGCGTGCCTGGGTGACGTCGGCGTCCGGGTCGAGCGCGCACAGCCTGGACTGCTCGACATGGGTGCGCGCGCCCAGGAAGCCGAACGCCTGGCTGTACAGCGCCACGCCGACGTTCAGGCACTCCCCGCGCTCCACCCGTGGCACCAGGCGGATGATCGAGTACTCGAAGAACTCCCGCTGCGCCGTCATCGTCATCACTTGAGCCAATCCGGGCGGTTCGACGGTTGTGCCGTGCCCTGCCGCGCGACCGCCTCGGGAGCGATCTCGGGGAGCCATCTGCGCGGCGCGGCGGCGCGGGCGAGCAGGTGCGCGATGTACGCCTCGCGTAGCGCCTCGGGGCTGTCCAGGCCCAGCGCGCGCTCGGCATCACCGGACTCCAGCCACTCGTCCGGGACCAGCGCGAGCACCTCGGTGAGCAACTCGCGGGTGATCCGGGGAGCCAGTTCGGCGTCCGCCTTGAGCAGGCCGGGACCGCCGAGCGCGGCCAGCACGTGGTCGGCGCCGTCGAACGCGCGCGTCGTGGCCGACGTCGCGGCCTGCCACGCGTGGTGGAACCACAGCGAGGCGCCGTGGTCGATCAGCCACAGCCGGCCGTGCCACACCAGCAGGTTCGGATTGCGCCAGGAACGGTCCACGTTCGAGGTCAGTGCGTCCAGCCACAACACGCGCGCGGCCAACTCGGCGTCCGGCTCCCAGGTGGCGGGCGTGAAGTCGGCCGAGCCCGGCAGGAAGTCCATCCCCAGATTCAGCCCGGCACTGGCCCGGACCAGCTCTTGGACTTCCTGGTCCGGCTCGCCGCGCACGATCACCGGATCCACCTCGACCCGCACCAGGGCGGGTACCGGCAGCCCGAGCCGGCGGGCCAGTTCGCCCACCACGACCTCGGCGACCAGCACCTTGGCACCCTGTCCGGCGCTGCGGAACTTCACGACGTAGGTGCCCAGATCGTCGGCCTCGACGAGACCGGGCAGTGAACCGCCCTCACGCATCGGCGTGACGTAACGAATGGCATGGACCAGGGGAAGCATTCCCGAACAATGCCACGCCCTCCACCCGGAAAAACACTCGGGCCGTATGGCACGGTCGAAGCGCCGGAACACGATGGCGTCGTACTGCTCGGGCCTGCGCAGCCACTCGCCGACATCGGGACGCTCACCCAGCCGCTCCCGACGCGAGCTCCCGGCGACGCCGCCCAACAAGCAGGCCGGTGGGTCGCGGGGGAGCAGATACCGCCTGACGCGCCGTTTCTGTGGCACGCCCCGTCGTCGGACCGGGCCTGACGCGACAATGGGGTTACCCGGATCCGCCCGGATCCCCGCCCCCCTGGACGTGACACGCGTGAGCTCGCCGGAATCCACCTCGGCGCCGATCGGCGACCTGTTCATGCGCCTGGCCAAGCGCATTCGGGTGCGCGCCGGCCGTGAACTCGCCCCGCTGGGCCTGACCCCGGCGCAGGCGTATGCGATGAAAGTGCTCGCGCACGCCGAAGAGCCGCTGCGAATGGCCGACCTGGCGGCGCGTCTGGAGATCGTGCCGCGCTCGGCGACCACCGTCGTGGACGATCTGGCCGCGCGGGACCTGGTCCGGCGCAGTACCTCCGAGCTGGATCGGCGCGCGACGCTGGTCGAGTTGACCGAGCAGGGGCGGGCCGAACTGCGTCGGATCCGGGCGATCCGGCAGGGGGCGGGTGCGGCCGTCTTCGATCGGCTGGGCGAGGCGGATCGGGCGGAGCTGTTGCGGCTGCTGCGCTTGGTGGACTTGGAGTTGGCGGATCGGGAAGCGTCGGATCGGGAAGCTTTGGGCTCGGAGGGGGCGGGCCGGGACGGGCGTTCGTGCCCGCGCCGGGGAGTGGGGTGAGCACTCGGTGGGGGCTTACGCCGACAGCGATTCCGCCGAGAGCGTGAGGCGGTTCCCAGGGGCGTTGTGGGTGGGCAGAGTCGGGGCATGAGAATTCTGATTCTGGGCGGCACCGAGTTCGTCGGCCGCGCCGTCACCGACGCCGCGTCGGCCAGGGACTGGGATGTGACCGTGTTCAACCGCGGTCGGCACGAACTTCCGCCCGGCGTACGTTCGTTGGTCGGCGACCGGACCGCCGAGGGCGGCCTGGCCGCGTTGGCCGACGGCGAGTGGGACGTGGTCCTGGACACCTGGAGTGCCGCACCGCGCGTGGTCCGCGACTCGGCCGACCTGCTGGCCGACCGTGCCGGGCGGTACGTCTACGTCTCCAGTTGCTCGGTGTACGACCATCCGACGCCCGCCGGACTGGGCGAGGAGGCTCCGCTGGTCGACGCCTCGCCGCACGACGGCGACGACGTGGTCTATTCCAAGGCCAAGCGCGGCGCCGAGATCGCCGTCGAGCAGGCGTTCGGCGACCGGTACGTGCACGCGCGCGCCGGTCTGATCCTGGGCCCGCGCGAGAACATCGGCCGCCTCCCGTGGTGGCTCAACCGGATTGCCCGCGGTGGACCCGTCTTGGCTCCGGGCCCGCGTGAGGCGGAGCTCCAGTACATCGACGCCCGCGACCTGGCCGAGTGGACCCTGGACGCGGCCGAGGCCGGTCGCAGTGGCGCCTACAACCTGATCGGCCGGAGCGGCCATGCCACGCTGGGCGAACTGCTCGACCTGTGCGTCCGGATCACCGGTTCGGACGCCGAACTGCGCTGGACCGACCCCGACTCGATCCTGGCCGCGGGCATCGAACCCTGGCTCGAACTGCCGATCTGGCTCCCGGCCGGCGAGGTCTACGACAGCATCCACCGCCGCGACGTGCGCAAGGCGCTGGGCGCCGGCTTGCACGTACGCCCGGTCGAGGAGACCGTCGCCGACACCTGGACCTGGCTCCGCTCGGTGAACGGCATCGTGCCGCAGCGCCCCGACCGCCCGGTGGTGGGCCTCTCTCCGGAGAAGGAGGCCAAGCTCCTGGCAGGCTGAACGGTCGCGGCCGACGAGCCGGTGACGGCCGTCGGCCGCCCGCGTGCCGCCGCCGGTTCCGCGAGCGTCACTGCTCACGGCGCTGGTGCCCGGCGGAGGAAGGCGATGTCGAGGTCGAACGTGGAGGTGAGTCGCCCCCGGTCGGGGCCGGTAAGGATCAGATTCCGGCCGGCTCGCCCGGCTCGCGCAAGGCCGACCGAATCGGCCAGGACCGCCTCGTGCTCGGGATCGGTGCCCTCACCGGGATCGACCACCGGGTCCGGGACGTGCGCGTGCAACGGGTCCTCACGGCGGGTCTGGCGCGACCGCAGCATGTTCAACGACACCCGGGCGGCCACCGTGGTCACCGGCCGCCCGGATTGTCGATCTCGCTCATGTCGGAGCGGCTGAGCCGGATCCAGGTCTCCTGGCCGCGTCGTCGGCCTCGCAGCGCGAGCCGCGCATGCGATATGCCACCGCCCGCAGATGTGACCGGCACTCCTCGAAGCGGCCCGTCAGGAACTCGTTCTCGTCCATCGGTCTCACATTCCCCTCGTGTCGTGTCACAGCCTTGACCGACGGAAACCGCTGAATGTGACCGAACCGGTGACCATCCCGGGACCGCCGCACGCGCCCGGCGATCGCCGCACGCGCGGCGCTCCCGCCTTGCCCCGACCCGCCGGCTCGCGACGGCCACGACCGGCCCCGACCCGAGCCCGAGCCGCCCCGACCATGAGCCGACCCGCATCGACCACGCACCGACCACGCACCGACCACGACCCGACCCCACCCGGCTCAGCGCAGCGGCAGCGTCACCCACACCGTCTTGCCACCGGTCGTGTCCGGCTGGATCCCCGCGTACCCGCCGGCCTCCGCGACCAGGGCCTTGACGATCAGCAGGCCGCGTCCGCTGTCGTCGTCGACCGTCTCCAACAGCGCCTTGGGACAGAACGGATGTCGATCGTGCACCCCCACCTGCACCCCGCCGTCGTCCGTGCCGCACACGGTGACACCGATGGCCGGCGTCAACACCCCCGCGTGCCGGATCGCGTTGGTCACCAACTCGGACACGACCAGACGCAGCGTGTCCACGAGATCGCCGTGGGCCGGCATGCCCCACTCGACGGCGATCGCGACCACCTTGCGCCGGGCCGCGGAAACCTTTGCCTCGTGCGGCGGTAGATCGAACCGACACACCGGATGAGCATCGTTGAGCACGGTCATACCGCGCCTCCCGAGCCGGTGGCGGTCACGCGATGGACGGTCACGGCACCGTGACGGTGCCCGGTGTGGCTCATGATGTCCCCGATGGCGGGTGATGGATCTTCCGAGGGAATTCCCTCGGAGCGTACCGATTCCGACAGCCGGTGCGTCCAGTTTGCGGCACTTCACACTCCACTCGGCGGGGCGTTCGGGGGCGTGCGCGCACAAAACGCCCTGGCGAGCGCGCCGTCCGCGCACGCCGCGCGCCAGGGGCGGCCGTCCCGGGTCCACTCGTACGCGTGACACCCGGCCCGCGCGTCGCCCAATAGGCCCGGGCCCGGAGCCCCTTCCGGTCCCGAGCCCGGGGCTGGACGGGTCCGCCGCTACGCAGTGGCGGGATGTACGCCCGACCCCTCCAGATGCGGTCGGACCAGGACCTTGACGTGCTCGTCCGGCCGGCCCAGCGTGTCGATCGCGGCGGCCACCCCGCCGAAGCCCACCTGCCCGGTCACCAGCGCCGCCGCGTCCACGCTGCCGGCGGCGATCCGGGCCAGCGTCTTCGGATACTCCTCGGGCGGATAGGTCAGGCACATCTTGACCGTGAGGTCCTTGTAGATGCCCACCACGGGTCGGAAGGTGTCCTCGGTCATGCACACTCCGATCAACAACACCGTCGCGCCCCGCGGCGCGGCGTAGGTGATGCGATCGAACATGCCGGCCTTGCCCGAGCACTCGAACACGGTCAGCGGTTGCCCCGGCTCGGCGATCTCGCGCCACGCGACGAACGGGTCCCGCTCGGCCGGGTCGACCACGACATGGGCGCCGAACGCGCGGGCCAGTTCGCGGCGGCGCGGCGAGGGCTCGGAGACCACCACGGGTGCCACGCCGCGTTCGATCAGGCCGGCGATAGCGCCCAGGCCGATCGGCCCGGCGCCGATCACGATCGCCGCGCCGCCCTTCTCCGCGCCGGAGCGGGCCACATTGCCGAAGCCGACCGCGAGCGGCTCGGTCAGCGCGGCGATGTGCGCCGGTACGTGTGGGGGCACCTTGACCAGGGCCGCGGCCTGCATCACCATGCGCTCGCCGAAGCCGCCGGGGAAGGTGTTGGAATAGCCGATGGTGCGCAGTACGCCGCCGCCGTCCAGCGCCCAGGGCAGCCCGACCACGACCTCGCCCTCCTCGAAGCCGGTCACGCCCGGGCCCGGGCGCACCACCCGCGCGGACAACTCGTGACCCATCACCAGGTCGGCGTCCGGATCGAAGACGAACGAGGGCGTGTCGGAGTCGATGGAGGCCCGGAGGAATTCGGCCGTGTGCTTGTACGCGGACAGGTCCGAGCCGCAGATCCCGCAGGCCACCGTCTCCACGAGGACCTGCCCCTCGCCGGGTTCGGGCGCCGCGATGTCCTCGACGGTGAACGCGCCGCCGCGCAGTACCGCTGCTCTCATGATGGGCAATCTCCCTGTCGGGTCGATGGTTCACCGGGTCACCGGGGTACCGGGCCGACGAACGTGTGTCGGTGGGTTCAGGAGACGGCGGGCGGCGTCATCGCGGCGACGACCGCCTGACGCAGCGCGCCGATGAAGCGCTCACTGTTGTCGTTGGCCCAGGCCATCGAGGCCTGCCGGGGACGGTTGGCGCCGGTGAAGTGCGGGACCACGTACTCGGCGAACAGTTCGTAGCTGCGCCGCTTGTCCGCGGGCCGCGCGATCGGCAGGTCGAGCAGGAGCAGCGTGCCGAAGCCGCCGGACCGCTCGGCCATCGCGGTGATCCGTTCGATCGCCTGCGCGGGTGTGCCGATCATCGCCACACCGAAGGTGGGGAAACCCTCGCCGGTCCACTGCGCCACGGCCTGCCCGGGCGTCGCGCCCCACGGCATGGTCATCCCGGACAGCCCCTGGATGTAGTCGACCAGGTGGTGCACGCCGTACTCGGCCTGCTCGTGTGCGGCCCCGGTGGTCTCGGCGAGGTGCATCGGCACCACCAGGCGCCAGCGCTCGCGGTCGGCGACGTGGCCGTGCTCGGCGCAAGTCTTCGCGTACACGTCCCAGTTGCCGGCCAGGGCCGCGAAGCCGGACGGGTCGGCGGCGGCGAGCGAGAGCAGGCCCATGCCGTGGGTGCCGGCCTGTACCGACCCGGACGGCGAGACGGTGGAGGCGCATACGGTCTCGATGCCGGCGCGCGTGTACGGGCTCAGGTGCAGCCGGGCCTGGTCCAGGGTGAACCAGTCGGTCCGCATGGTCACCGTCTCGCCGCGCAGGAGCGGGACGATCGCGGCCAGCGCCTCGGCCATCATGCCGCGCTGGCGCATCGGGTCGATGCCCATCATGAAGGCGTCCGAGGCCAGTTGGCCGGGGCCGGAGCCGAACATCACCCGCCCGCGAGATTGCAGGTCGAGCTGCACGATGCGGTCCGCCAGGACCAGCGGATGGTGGTACGGCAGCGAGTTGACGCCGGTGCCGAGCCGGATTCGGGTGGTGCGTTCGGCGGCGGCGGCGATGAACACCTCGGGCGAGGCGATCGTCTCGTAGCCGGCCGAGTGGTGCTCGCCGATCCACGCCTCCTCGAAGCCGAGCGCGTCCAGGTGTTCGACCAGGTCGAGATCCCGGCGCAGTTGCAGCGCGGGGTTGCCGTCGATGCCGTGGTAGGGGGCGATGAACGCGCCGAAGCGAGTCGGCAGGGCGGCGGCCTCTGACACGAGCGGGACCTTTCGTAGGACACAAGAACCTGCTTGGATGAGTTATGTCCTACATGGAGAGTGGCGAGGAAACAAGGGGTACGCCCGCCGGTCGCTCGGCTCCGCGCACCCGGCGCACCGCCGACGGCGGACCCAGTGCCCGCACGCTGTTGTTGACCGTGCTGGGGGAGTACGTGCGCTGGCCTGGGCACGACGGGGTGTGGTCGCCGACCGCCGTGGCGGCCCTCGGTGCGCTGGGGGTCCCGGAGTCGGCGACCCGGCGGGCGATCACCAGGCTGACTCAGGAGGGGTGGCTGGTGGCCCGGGCCGAGGGGCGATACACCCGGCTGACCATCGCTCCGCCGCTGTATCGGCTGCTGACCGGCTGGACCGCGAGGCTCTCCCGGGCGACGCGCGAGACGCCCTGGTCGGGGCAGTGGCAACAACTGCTGTTCCGCCCGCCGGCGACGCTGCGCGAGGCGCGCGCGGTGGTCGAGGAGCAACTCGCCTTCGAGGGCTTCGGCGATCTGGGCCGGGGCGTGTGGATCGCGGCGGACCCGGGTGGTGTGGGCGCGCTGCGGGCGCTGATCGCCGAGCGCGGCCTGACCGGGCACGCGACCTGGATGACGTCGAGCGTGAGCGACCCGGAGCGGGAACGGGCCCTGGTCGAACAGGCCTGGGAACCGGCCGCGATCCGGGCGGTCCTGGAGGCGTTCGTCGACCGGTTCACCGGCGCGCGGGCGAGCACCGACGCGGAGGCGTTCGAGCTGCGCACCCGGCTGGTGCACGCGTGGCGGCTTACCTTCGAACGCGACCCGCGCCTGCCCGCGGCGCTGCTGCCGGCGGATTGGCCGGGGGCGGCGGCGAACGACCTGTTCGTGGCCACGTGGCGGGAGATCCACGAGCCGGCGCAGCGGTGGTGGGAGCGGTTGGACCGGGACCCGCGGGTGGGCCGAACGGGCCTCGGCCCGGTCGGCGGGCCGAGGTCGTAGCGACCGCCCGCCGCTTGAGCGTCCGCCGGGTGCGGTTGGGCGACTGCCCGGTCGAACGCGGAGTCGGTGACGGGCGTGGCGCGGTTGCGTGCCGATACCCCCCGCCCCTATCTTTTTCTCATGCTCGTATGAAGAGCTGTTCAGACGTTACGATGTCCGAGTCGAGACGACGGCGGACGGGGACGGACCCGGACGGGCAAGTGCACCGGACGTAGGCGTGGGCGTGAAAGTGAAAATGGAGGTGATCCGGTGGCGCAGCCGGTGGACGCGGACCTGGTGGACTCGGTGCGATCACGGTTGCCCGACGGTCCGCACCTGGCCGAGACCGCGGACGTGTTCGCCCTCCTGGGCGACCCCGGCCGGCTCACCCTGCTGGTCGCGCTCCTGGAGGGCGAACTGTGTGTACGCGACCTGGCCGCAGCGTGCGGGCAGGGCGAGTCGGCGGTCTCGCACCAACTGCGGCTGCTGCGCGCACACCAGGTGGTTACGGTGCGCCGGGCGGGCCGGTTGGCCTACTACCGCCTCGCGGACGCGCACGTGCGCCTGCTCCTGGACGTTGCGCTCGCGCACATCGGCCACGCCCCCGCCACCGATCACACCGGCTGCGCGAACGACCTTCCCGGAGGGGCTTCATGACCACCCGCGACCACGACCACGGCCCGGACGCGCCCGGGTCCACGGCGCCGACCCGACAGCCACGGGCCCACGGCAGCCACGACGGGCACGACGGGCACGACCACGGGGGAGCCGGGCACGCCGGGCACTCGCACGGTGTCGCCCCGGACGCCGATCGGCGCTACCTGACCGCCGCGCTCGGGCTGATCGGCGCGTTCATCGTGGTCGAGGTCACGGTCGGCATCCTGGCGAGCTCGCTCGCGCTGATCACGGACGCCGGCCACATGGTCACCGACGCGTTCGCGATCGGCCTCGCGCTGGTGGCGATGCGGCTCGCGGCCCGCCCGGCCCGTGGGCGCTGGACATACGGATTCAAGCGCGCGGAGATCCTGTCCGCGCAGATCAACGGCATCACATTCCTGGTCCTGGCGGTGTGGTTCACCTACGAGGCGGTCCGTCGGCTGATCTCGCCGCCCGACGTCGAGGGCTCGTTGGTGATCGTCACCGCCGCGGTCGGCATCGTGATCAACGTGATCGCGGCCTGGCTGATCTCCCGCGCCAACCGCTCCAGCCTCAATGTCGAAGGCGCCTACCAGCACATCCTCAACGACCTGTGGGCGTTCATCGCCACCCTGATCTCCGGCATCGTGGTGCTGGCCACCGGCTTCGCCCGGGCGGACGCGATCGCGTCGCTGATCGTGGCGGCGCTGATGCTCAAGTCCGGTATCGCGCTGGTCCGCGAGTCGTGGCGGATCTTCCTGGAGGCGGCCCCCGCCGGCATCGAGCCGGACGCGGTCGGGGCGGACCTGGCCTCGGTCGAGGGCGTCACCGAGATCCACGACCTGCACATCTGGACCATCACGTCCGGCTTCCCGGCCCTGTCCGCACACGTGTTGGTCGAGCCCGGGGACGACTGCCACCGGGTGCGCGACCGGCTTCAGGAGCGGCTGCGCGAACGGTACGCGATCACCCACACGACGCTTCAGGTCGACCACGCCGACCCGGCGGTGCTGGCAATCGGAGCGACGCGCGGGCACTGCGAGGACCCGCACGGGACCGTGCACACGCCCTGACGGGTGGGCCGACAGCCGGGGAGCCCGCATACCGCTCGGCGGTATGCGGGCTCCCCGGCTTCGGTTCTTCCTCAGTTCGAGGCGGCGGCCCGGACCGTGCGCAGGCGCTCGGAGCGGAGCTGCTCGTGCCAGTGGTCGCCCAGCGGGGTCAGCGGCACGCCGGTGGCCCAGGTGAGCAGCAGGTCGGCGAGCGCCGGGTTGCGCGACATCACCGGCCCGTGCATGTACGTGCCGATCACCCGACCCGCGTACGCGCCCTCGGTGCCGTCGCCGGTCCCGTTGCCGTTGCCGTGGGTGACCCTGGCCAGCGGCTTGGCGCCGGGGCCCACGTGGGTGACGCCCTGGTGGTTCTCGAACCCGGAGAGCACCGGCAGGCCGAGCGCGGGGTCGACCTCGGCCAGCACCTCGCCGACGCAGCGCTTGCCGGGCGCGCCCCGGCCGGAGCGTACGTCCAGCAGGCCCAGGCCCGCCTCGGGCTGGTCCAGGTCGTCGATGAACTCGTTGCCGATGATCTGGTAGCCCGCGCACACCGCGAGCAGCGCGGCGCCGGCGCCCACGGCGGTGGCCAGCCCCGGGTCACGGCGCAGGCGCTCGGCGGCCAGCCGCTGCGGCCGGTCCTCGCCGCCGCCGATCAGGTAGATGTCCCCGGAGGTGGGGACGGGCTGGTCGGAGCGTACGTCCACGCGCTCGACCTCGATGCCGCGCATCAGCGCCCGACGCTCCACGATCAGTGCGTTGCCCTGGTCGCCGTATGTGCTGAGCAGGTCCGGGTAGATCCAGACCAGGCGCAGCCTGCTCTCACCGATCATGCCTGTGCCGCTTCCTTGATCGTCTTGCGCAGCTGTTGGAACGCCGTGTAGTTGGCGATGACCTCGATCTGGCCGGGCGGCGCGGCCGCGACCGCCTGGGCGAGCGTCTCGCACACCTGGAACTGCAGGCCTGCGACCTCCAGTCGCACGGCCAGGTCGAGTCGGCGTTGGCCCAGCACGAACAGCGGCCGGCCGGCGAGCTGGGTGAAGTCGACGTCCCAGATCCACGAGGTGTCCTTGCCGTCCGCGTCGAGCGCGTTGACGGACAGGATCACCGGGGTGGGCGGCGGGTCGATCAGCGAGAACGTCTCGACCCAGCCGGCCGGGTTCTTCGCCAGGAGCAGGCGCAGCTTGCGACCCATGTAGTCGACCACGTCGTAGCGGCCGGCGACGGCGGCGACGTGCTTCATCCGCTCCAGCGCCGCCTCCACGGGCACGCCGAACAACGACGCGACAGCCGCGGCGGTGACCGCGTTGGCGCGGTTGGCCCGGCCCGGCAGTTGCAGGTGCAGCGGCCACACCCGCCCGTCCGGGTCGACCATGCGGTCGCCGGCGAGCGACCAGGTGGGCGAGGGACGACGGAAGTCGCACTGCGAGCAGAACCAGTCGTCGCCCGGACGCTGCATCACGCCGCCGCACTGCGGGCAGGACCAGGAGTCCTCCTGCCAGGTCTGCCCGGCGGCGACCCACAACACGTCCTTGCTGGAGGACGCGGCCCACACGATCAGCGGGTCGTCCGCGTTGGCGACCACGATCGCGTCGCGCCCGCGCAGACCCTCGCGCCACTTCTCGGCGAGCATCCGCGTCTCCGCGGCCCGGTCGAGCTGGTCGCGGGAGAGGTTGAGCAGTGCGATGGCGACGGGGTCGGAGTCGCGGGCGACACCCGCGAGGTACTTCTCGTCGACCTCGATCACGCCGTAGCGGGCCTCGCTGCCCGCGCCCGCGAGGGCGGAGGTGATCCCCGCAGGCATGTTCGCGCCCAGCGCGTTGGACACCACGGGACCCGCGGCGCGGATCGCCTCGGCGACCAGGCGTGTGGTGGTGGTCTTGCCGTTGGTCCCGGAGATCAGCACCACCTGTAGTCCCACCGACAACTGCGCGAGCAGGTCCGGGGCGAGCCGCAGCGCGAGCTTGCCACCGATGACCGAACCGCTGCCCTTGCCGGCGCGTCGCGAGATGGCCGCGGTCACCCGACTCGCGGTGATCGCCAATTTGGAACGCGGCGGCAACGCCTCGGAGGAGCGCTGCGGCGCACCCCCCTGGCCGGGAACGCTATTGCCTGACATCGAAGAAGGTTCCTCCAAGCGACGGCCCCGACCGGCGGTGGCCCATGACCGGTTGTACCGGCCGCCACCCTATAGGCGTGGACGCGCGGGGTGGTTGTCGTGGTTGCGCCCCGGGCCGGGTCGGGAGGGCGGGCCCGCCCTCCCCGGCTGTTGCGCGGGCTCTGGGGGTTGGGGTTTGCGGCAGGTGGATGGGGCCGATCCGGCCTCGCGGCCCGGGCGGCCTTGTTGATGCTTTGGGGTTACGGGAGGCGCCAGTCGACCGGTTGGGCGCCTTGGGCGACCAGGAGGTCGTTGGTGCGGGAGAAGGGGCGGGAGCCGAAGAAGCCGCCCGCGGCCGACATGGGGGAGGGGTGGGCCGACTCGACCACGGCCGCGCCGGGGCCGAGCAGGGGGCGGGCGTTGCGGGCGTCGCGGCCCCACAGGATCGACACCAGCGGGGTGCCGCGGGCCGCGAGCGCCTTGATGGCCTGCTCGGTGACCTCTTCCCAGCCCTTGCCGCGATGCGCGGCGGGACGACCGGGGGCGGTGGTCAGTGCGCGGTTGAGCAGCAGCACGCCCTGGGCGGCCCACGGGGTCAGATCGCCGTCGGTGGGCATCGGCAGGCCCAGGTCACGGTTCATCTCGGTGAAGATGTTGATCAGCGAGCCCGGCAGGGGTCGCACCTCCGGGGCGACCGAAAAGCTCAGCCCCACCGCGTGTCCGGGGTTGGGATAGGGATCCTGGCCCACGATCAGCACGCGAACGTCCGCGAAGGGTTGGGTGAACGCCCGCAACACGTTCGCCCCGGCCGGGACGTAACGCCGTCCTGCGGCGATCTCTCCTCGCAGGAAGTCGCCCATGGCGGCCACTCGACCCGCCACCGGTTCCAGGGCCTTCGCCCATCCTGCCTCGACAATTTCGCCCAACGGCCGCGCCACCATGGGAGTTGAGCATAGGGCAACCGGGTGACAGCCCCGGCACGCCCGCCGAGCCGACCGCGGTCCGGGCGTGCGGGCAGGGGACTTGGTCGGTTTCGGGGGAGAGACGGTGACGGGTGCGAAGGCCGGCGGGCATCCCCGGTCGGCATGGGATCGAGGGGCGGCAGCCGCTTCGCCGGCGGTCGGGTCGGGGACATGACCTCGTGCAGGTTTCCCGTGTCGTCGGTGAAGAACAGACCGCGCGGGCACAACGGGTGGTCGATGCGGCCGTTGGTCGGTTCGACGGGGGAATTGCCGTACGGGATGTCGGCCGCGCGGAGTCGGGCCAGGATCGCGTCGAACGTGGCCGGGTCGACGTCGAAGGCCAGGTGGTGTCCCTCCGCCGCGGCCACCGTCATGAAGTCGAGGGTGAGCTGCTCGTTGACCCGGACGCGGGAACGAAGTGGCCGTGCGCGCCGGCCGGAGGCAGTTCCGCCAGGCCCATGACCGTGGCGAAGAAGTGGGCCGCCGCCCGGTGATCCGCGGCGGGGACGAGGGTGCGGTTCAGCGAGACGGGCACGCTGCTGCACTCCCGGGGGTCGGTCGGTACGGACTCGCTCGCCGTGCGATACGACGATCCGGTCCGGAACGAGCGGCCGCCGGCCGGCTCGCCGAGCGAAGACGCGCCAGGGGAGACGCACGATCTCCCGGCCGGGTTCCCGAGCGCGGGTCGTGGGGCGATCGGCGCCGGCCGGATCGGCGGATCATGGCGGCGTGGATCGAGTCCGGTGACCGGTGGCCGGCCGCGGGCACCCGGCACGACGAGGCCGTACGGGCGCCCGAAGCGGTTCGGCCGCACCCGCCGCCGCTCAGTCGATCAGACCCGTCACCGTGTCCCAAGCATCCTCGGCGTCCGTGCCGGCCAGCGCCAGGGCCACCGCCGCCTCGCCTGCGGCCAACGCGAACACCGCGCCGACCCATATGCGTTCCGCGGGGGTCAGGCGGCGCCATTCGATCGCGCCGCCGGCCCCGTCGACCAGATCCGAGGCCACCACGAGCCAGCCCCACTCGGCGCCGCCTCGGCCGGTGCTCAGGGCGCGCAGTACGCCCGTGCCCAGCAATACATCCCGCGCGCCCAGACCTCGGCCGAGCAACGACGCCTCCCGCGCCGCGGTGGGCCGCAACCACACCCCGCCGCGTGGAGCCACCATGGACACCACCCCGGCGGCGACTCGTCCCGCCGCCAATATCGCCGCCATCCGTTCGGCCGACCCGGATATCGCCCCCGAAACCGCCACCACTGCCCCTTATCGACACTCGCTCGCACCCCCGGCCCATCGACCGGCGGCCCACACCGTAGCGGTGCCCCGGATCGCGGCCCTCGCACCCCCACCACGCGGACAACCCGCACCGCGGTTTCCATCCGCCGCCGATCCGGCCCGCCGGGGCAAGCCGACGGCGAGCCGGGCGAGTTCGTCCGGATGAGGCACAGGCGGCGCCGGAGAACGATGGGACGAGAGCGCGTGACGGGACGGTTGATGGGCGCGGCCGCGCGGTCGACGCCACCCGGCCACCGGACGGCGGCGGGACCGACCCTGTCGCGGGCGAGTCGGGGTGCGTTCGGCGTCTCGGTGCGGCGCGTAGCGCTCGGCGTGGGTGGGCGCGGTGCGCATGGCCGCCGCCCCTGCTGCGGCCCGAGTCGGCGCGGGGTATGCCCGACTGTGCCTGGGTCGGGCGGTGGGAGTTGGCGGCGCGTCGGGGTTCGGGGGGTGCGTGAGCGGCGCTAGGTGATTGTGAACTCGACTGGCCGGCGGGGGAGTTGTTGTTCGCGGTGGCGCGTTGTTTCGGCGCGTGGTCGGGTGCGGGTGCCCGCTCGGCTTCGGGCGGCGATGGATCCAACCGAGTGCGCGGCCGGATTCGGCGGGCAGGGGACTCGGCCGGCCCGCTGTCTTCGCGGGCTGCGTTCGTGGCGGCGTGCGGCCACGAGCTCTTGGGTGCGGGCAGCCGTGGGCCCGCGAGCCGGGGTCGGCTGCCTTCGGGCGCGACCCGGGCCCGGCCCCACCAGGGGTCCGGGCCCGGGTCGAGGGCGGGTCAGTCGCGTACCGCGCCCTCGGGGCGGTAGACCATCAGGCGGCGGCCCTTGGCGATGCGTAGTTGGGAGGCCCCGGGGCGGACTTCGCCGTCGACGGCCAACTCGGCGCCCTCCTGTATCTCGGAGAGGCGGACCGTGCGGGCCGTGGACGCTTCGTAGACGCGGGAACGGCCGAGCGTGCCGGACAGGACGGCGGCCACCAGGCGGGTGCGGGCCAGCGGGCGGGAGGCATCGACGATACGCACGTCGAGGAGGCCGTCGGTGAGGTCGGGGCGGTAGGTGGGCGCGAAGCCCTCCGGGGCGTATTGGCCGTTGCCGAGGAACAGCAGCCACAACGAGCGCGGGCGGCCGTTGACGCGCATCTTGACCGGGCCCGCGTCCCGGAGCACCCGGACCAAGCCCACCAGCATGGCCGGCCACTTGCCGATCTTGCCCTCCAACTCCTCGCGGAAGCGCACCAGGTCGGGGTAGACGCCGAGCGAGAAGGTGTTCAGGAACAGCTCCGGACCCAGCTCCTCGCCGTCGTCGGAGAACGGGTGCGAGTGGTCGCGCTGCAACTCGGCGACGTCCACCAGCACCGCCTCGCCCGCCGCGAGTGCCAGCGCGGTGTCGTCCAGCCGGATCAGGCCCAGGTCGCCGGCGAAGTGGTTGAGCGTGCCGGCCGGGAAGACCGCGAGCGGCATGCCCCGGTCCAGCGCGATCCGTGCCGCGCAGTTCACGCTGCCGTCGCCGCCCGCGACGCCCAGCACCTGCGCGTCCCGGGCCGCCTCGCACAACAACGCGACCAGGTCGCCGTTCTGGCCGCGCTCGACCACCTTGGCGCCGGGCAGCAGTTCGCGCAGGCGTTGCGCCGTGTCGCCCTCGGGGCCGGCCGAGGAGTTGACCACGACCACCAGGCCGTCGCCCTCGACCAGCGCCGGTACCTTCCCGCGCGGCGGCGGCGCGGACGCCGCCTCCACCGGCCGGGTCGGCCACCAGCGCAGCGTCACCGCCGCGAGGCCCGCGCCGAGTGCCGCGCCCGCCAGTACGTCACCCGGATAGTGCACGCCCGTGTACACGCGGGAGAAGGCCACCGACCCGGCCAGCGCGCCGGCCGCCACGCCCAACGGACGCGACTCCAACGCGACCCCGGTGGCGAAGGCCGCCGCGGACGCCGCGTGCCCGGACGGGAACGAGGTCGTCCACGGTTGCCGGCTGAGCCGGCGGGCCATCGGCACCGCGTCGATCACCGGACGGGGCCGGCGTACCCAACTCTTGAGGACCACATTGGTCACGGTCGACGCGAGCGCCACCGAACCCAGTCCGCGCAATGCCGCCCGCCGCCCGCTGCGTCCACCGGAAAGCGCCATTCCCGCACCGGTCACCGCCCACAGCCGCGAATGGTTGGCCGCGCGCGACAAGGCGGGCAGCGCCTTGTTCGCCCACGGCACATGATGCGTTGCCACCCACGCGAAGGCCGCCCGGTCGGCGGCATGGATCTTTCCCATGGCGCCATCACTACCCGCAACCGGTCTCGCACACCACGACCTGCGTCACATCCGGAGAGCCTCGGACACCTCGGACAGTTCCCCCCGATACTCGATGCGATCGAGCCACTCGGCGGGCCATCCGGCCAGGCCGTGTACGGCGCCGATCATCGCGCCCGCCAACGCGGCGATCGAGTCCGAGTCGCCGGAGGTGGCGGCGGCGCGGGCCAGCGCCGACCTCGGGTCGTCCGGATACAGCGCGACACACAGGACGGCCGTGGCCAACGCCTCCTCCGCGATCCATCCGGCGCCGGTGACCTGACACGGATCCGAGCGTCGATCCCGCTCCAGCAGGGCGCGGTCCAACCGGTCCAGGACGCCCAGGCATTCGTCCCAGCCGCGCGCGATGAAGCCCTCCGGCGAGTCCGCGAACGGGCCGCGCCACAGGTCCTCGCCCAGCCAGTCGGCGCGGTAGACGTTGCGCTGCGCCTCGGCGTGCGCACGCAGGCAGGCGGGCAGTTCGGCGATCGACACACCGGTACGCAGCGCGTACACCGCGGTCGCGGTCAGGTCCGAGGCGGCCAGTGCGGTGGGGTGACCGTGGGTGACCGCCGCCTGGAGTTGCGCCGCGCCACACCGGGCGGCCTCGTCGAGGTGGTCGACCAAACCCAGCGGGGTGACCCGCATGTTCGCGCCGCAGCCCTTGGAGCCGCGGCGGGTCGCGTCGAGCCAGCTTCGACCGGCGGCCAGCTCCGCGCACGCGGACATGCACGTGTGCCCCGGCGCGCGGGTGTTGTCCGGGGAGTCCCACCAGGTGAGAAACCGCTCGATCACCAGCGGCGCGAACAGCTCGGCGGTCAACGCCCGGGTGTCCGCCCGCGCGTCGATCAGCGCGTGGGCCACCGCCAAACCCATCTGGGTGTCGTCGGTGACCAAAGCCGGCGTGCCCTCGAGATCCATCGGGCCGGGCAGTTCGTACCGACGCACGATCTGCGCGTAGGACAGGAACTCCGTCGGCGCGCCCAACGCGTCCCCGTACGCCAGTCCGAACATGCTCCCGCGCACCCGCTCCGCGTTCCCCGCCATGTGGCACCACCCTTCGTCGAGGTACCAGCCTGCCGGCTCGACGGCCACCGTCCGGATCTTTATCCGGGCCGGCGAACGGGGCGCGAAGCGCGGGGGCGCGGTGGCGGGTGATCGGGCGCGGTGCGCATGCGGATGCGGGCCGGCGAAGGGGGCGCGGTGGAGTGGTGGCGGGTGTGGTGATCGGCTGCGGATACCCGATGCGGGGGCGGCGGAGGCAGGGGCGGTGGCGGCGGGCCGGCGAACCGGGCGCGGGGATGCGGTGGGGCGGTGGCGGTGACGGCGCGGGGGCGGCCGGGCGAGCCGGGCGGAGGGCGTGGGCGCGGGTGCGTGCATGGGTGGGACGTACCGTCCCGGAGGGTTCGAAATCGTCGCCTCGGGGCGAAGCATGAGGGCATGGACGTACTTTCCGGCCGCATCCTGTTGCGCCCCACCGACCTCGATCGTTCGCTTGCCTTCTACCGCGACGTGCTCGGACTCGCGATCGCCCGCGAGTTCGGAACCGGGAGCCATCGCGGGACGGTGTTCTTCCTCGGCGGCGGCTTCCTGGAGGTCTCGGGCACCGCGGCGGAGGCCGGGCCCGGGTGCGCGGATCTGCGGTTGTGGCTCCAGGTACGGGACTTGGTCGCCACGCACAAGGAACTCCTGGGCAAGGGCGCCACCGTGTTGCGCGAGCCGCGTCGTGAGGAGTGGGGGTTGGACGAGATGTGGATCGCCGATCCGGACGGTGTGCGGATCTGCGTGGTGCAGGTTCCGGACGAGCACCCGATGCGCTATCGACCGGGCATCTGAGGCGTCGACCACAGCTCGTGCGAGTCACCGAACGCGTCGTGCGTGGCAGTCGCAAACCCCGATCGGCCCGTGCCCCCGGGCCTCTTGACGCCCTCCGGCGGCGGCGACACACTCAAGCTACCAGCCGGTAACAATTCGACGATGTCCCGGGGGCCCACCACCCATGACCGCCTTCAATCTCGCCCTGAACGAGGACCAGACCACCATCCGCGACTGGGTGCACACCTTCGCCGCCGACACCATGCGCCCGGCCGCCGCCGAATGGGACGAGCGGGAGGAAACCCCCTGGCCGATCATCCAGGAAGCCGCCAAGGTCGGACTGTACTCCCTCGACTTCTTCACCACCCAGGCATTCGACCCCACCGGTCTGAGCATGCCGCTGATCATGGAGGAACTCTTCTGGGGCGACGCGGGGTTGGGCCTGGCACTGACCGGCACCGCGCTCGCCGCGGCCGGTCTGGTGGCCAACGGCACGCAGGAGCAGATCATCACCTGGGCGCCCGAATTGTTCGGCACCGCCGACGACATCCGGGTCGCCGCGTTCTGCTCCTCCGAGCCCAACGCCGGCTCCGACGTCTCCTCGATGCGCACCCGCGCCACCTACGACGAGGCCACCGGCGACTGGATCCTCAACGGGGTCAAGACCTGGGCCACCAACGGCGGCATCGCGCACGTGCACGTCGTGGTCGCCACCACCGACCCCGCCCTGGGCTCGCGCGGCCAGGCCAGTTTCGTGATCCCGCCGAACACGCCCGGCCTGTCCCAGGGGCAGAAGTTCAAGAAGCACGGCATCCGCGCGTCGCACACCGCCGAGGTGGTCCTGGACAACGTCCGGGTCCCCGGCGACTGCCTGTTGGGCGGCAAGGACAAGTTGGACGAGCGGCTCGCGCGCGCCAGGTCCGGTACGTCCGCGCGATCCAACGCGGCGATGGCCACCTTCGAATCCTCCCGCCCGGCGGTCGCCGCGCAGGCGGTGGGCATCGCGCGCGCCGCCTACGAGGTGGCCCTGGAATACGCGCAGGTCCGCGAGCAGTTCGGTCGGCCGATCATCGACAACCAGGGCGTCGCGTTCACCATCGCCGACATGCGCACCCGGATCGACGCGGCCCGGCTGCTCACCTGGCGAGCCTCGTGGATGGCGGCGACGAACCAGCCGTTCACCGCGGCCGAGGGCTCGATGTCCAAGCTGTACGCCGGCGAGACCGCCAAGTGGGTGACCTCCGCCGCGATGCAGATCCTCGGCGGCAACGGGTACACCCGCGAGTACCCGGTCGAGCGCATGCACCGGGACAGCGCGATATACACGATCTTCGAGGGTACGAGCGAGATCCAACGGCTGGTGATCGTGCGGACGCTGTCCGACGTGCCGATTCGCTGAGTCCGAGCGCCGACACCCGCCATGCGCCGCCGCGACGCCCGACCCGTGCCGGGGCCGGGCGCCGCGGCGAGTGTTTCGGGGGCGTCGCGCTCAGCCGGTCCGGCAGCCTGCCGCCCCGGGCGCCCCGGTCGGTGACCGGCGTGCGCACACCGAAAAGCACGCCCCCGGGCCCGTTGCGAGCTCCGCCCGATTCCTCGTGCGCCGGCCTCCGTCAGCGCAGCGGTCCCGGCTCCGGTTCCGGTACCGGGTCCGGCTCGTCCGGGACCGGCGGCGAACCCGGGTCGGGCGGCAGCGGTTCGGGGCCGGGCTCCGGCAGCGGGTGCGGTGTGGGCATCGGCGCCGGGGGCAGTGGGTCCGGCCACGGATCGGTCACGACAACCTCCTGGAGAGGGTGCAGTCCGGGCGTGCCCGGACACGTCGCGGCGGCGACGTCATCTCCCCGATACCCGCGCCGACGCCGACCAGCCTGCGGCCCCCGAACGCGCCGACGACGATCCGACGCCGTTGTGGCCGGGGGTCCCGCGGCGGCTTCGGACGCGGATCACGCCGAGAGGGTGCCGCCGGCCACGTGCACCGATCGGCCGACCCAGGTGTCGGTGCGCATGGACGCCAGTACGTCCGGGTGCGTCGAGGTTGCCACCGATCGCACGCCGTCCGTGCCCTCGACGACCGCGATCGCCACCGCCGGTTCGCCCTCCTCGAACGCCACCGTGCAGCCCACCACCTCGGCCGGACCCGCGTAGTCCGCGTCCACCGGGCGGCTCGGCAACTCCGCGCGCACCTCGATCGCGCGGAAACCGTCGGCGGCGGGCCGATCCGACCACAGCGCGCCGGCCTGCTTGGTGACCATCCCGGACACGCTCGTCACCAGCCCGTCGCCGCCCGCGAGCACCCGTCGGGTCACCTCGACCGTGGCCTGCAACGCGTAATTGTTCAGCGGCCCGCCGGCGAACGCCATCCCACCCGTCGCCGTCAGCTCCCGGCCGGCGCGCCCGGCCAGGCCCAGCTCGTGCCGCTGGATCCGGACCGCCGCCGGGAAGCAGCTGTACAGGTCCAGGTGCGTCGTGTCCGAGACCCCCGCGCCCAATGCCGCGCCGACCGCGGCGAACCCGGGGGAGCGGTCCAGGTCCGGCCGGGCCACCAGCGGCACCATGGTGTTCGCCTCGGCCGCCGCCGTCGGGAACACCCACCGGTCGCGGGCCACCCCGAACCGGCGCGCCGCCTCGGCCGAGCACAGCAGCAGCGCGGCGGCCTGGTCGACGTTCATCTGCGAGCAGTGCCACTTCGAGTACGGGCTCGCCAGCCACGCGTTGCGCCCGGTGGGTGCCAGCAGTTCGTCCGCCTGCACCGCGCGGCCCCGGACCGAGTGCCCGGCGTCGGCGGCGACCGTCGAGAAGTCCGCCCACAGCGCGGCGATCTCCCGCGCGTCGTCCGCCGGCGGCCGGCCCCGTGCCGCGCCGATCGCCGACTCCATCACCGCGTACTGCCGCGCGGGCACCGCCAGATGGCGATCGATCTCGACCCGGGCCAGGATGTCCGCGCCGGGCGCCCACACCGTGTCCGGGACCCCCTCCGCGACCGGATCCGCCGGTTCGAGCCCGGCGATCCTGGCGCGCAGTCGCCGATGTGCCGCCTCGCCGCCCACGACGAGCACCACCTCGGCCCGTCCGGCGGCGATCTCGGCGCAGGCTCGGGTGATCAACGACTGTTGCAGGACCCCAAGTTCGGCCAGCGTGCTGTGCGCGTCCACGATCTTGAACCGGTTTGCCAGCCAACGCCCCGGATCGCCGTGCCGCCAGGTGCCGCGCGGTACGAGCACGTGCCGCACCGCCCGCAACAGCGCGCCCGACCCCGCGGCGGCCTCCTCGACGGCCCGCGCCATCAACTCCAACTCGCCGACCCCGGCCCCGGCCTCGGCCAGGCGCTGCCGCGCCACCCCGGCCCCGACCAACACCGGCGTCCGCGGATCGACCGCCTCCAGCCCCATCGCCGCCCCCTTGCCGCAACCCATCCGCCCCGGACCACCCGGCGCGCGCCGACGTTAGTCGTGGATACCGACGATCACCAGTGCGTCCGTCGTCGCGTCCGCAGGGCCGGCCACGGTTGTGGATCACCTTTCGGTGGGCATAGGACAACCTTCGGCCGGTGGTGCGAGGAGCGGTGTGCGAGGAGCGGTGTGATGACCGAGCACGATCCGTATGTGCGGGTGCGTGGTGCGCGTGAACACAACCTGCGGGACGTGGACGTGGACATCCCGCGCGACGTGTTCGTGGTGTTCACGGGGGTGTCCGGATCGGGCAAGTCCTCGCTGGCGTTCGGCACGGTGTACGCGGAGGCGCAGCGGCGGTACTTCGAGTCGATCGCGCCCTATGCCCGGCGGTTGATCCAGCAGGTCGGCGCGCCGCATGTGGACGAGATCAGCGGGTTGCCGCCGGCCATCGCGTTGCGTCAGCAGCGGTCCGCGCCGACCTCGCGCTCGACGCTGGGCACGCTGACGACGCTGTCCAACTCGCTGCGGATGCTCTTCTCCCGGGCCGGTGACTACCCGCCCGGTGCGGAGCGGGTGGATTCGGACGCGTTCTCGCCGAATACCGCCGCCGGCGCCTGCCCGAACTGTCACGGCCTGGGCCGGGTGCACGAGGTGAGCGAGGAGTCGCTGGTCCCGGACCCGAGCCGGTCGATCCGGGAAGGGGCGATCGCCGCGTGGCCCGGTGCCTGGTACGGGAAGAACCTGCGGGACATCCTGGCCACGCTCGGCTACGACGTGGACCGGCCGTGGCGGGAGTTGCCCAGGGCCGAGCGGGACTGGATCCTGTTCACCGACGACCAGCCGGTGGTCACCGTGCACCCGGTGCGCGACGCGAGCCGGATCCAGCGCGACTACCAGGGCACATACAGCAGCGCGCGGCGGATCGTGCTGAAGACGTTCGCGAGTTCGAAGAGCGCGACGCAGCGCAGGCGGGTCGAGCGTTTCCTGCGCAGCGGGCCGTGCCCGGTGTGCCACGGTCGGCGGCTGCGGCCCGCATCGCTGGCGGTGACCTTCGCGGGATACGACATCGCCGCGCTGGTGGCACTGCCGCTGGTCCAGGCGGCGAAGGTGCTGGCCGGGGCGGCGGGCGACGGCGAACCGGCCGCGACGATCTGCGCCGACCTGGTGGCCCGGATCGCGGTGCTGGTCGAGTTGGGCCTGGGGTATCTGAGCATGGACCGGGAGACGCCGACGTTGTCCTCGGGCGAACTGCAACGGTTGCGGCTGGCCACCCAGTTGCGGTCGGGGCTGTTCGGGGTCGTGTACGTGCTGGACGAGCCGTCCGCCGGGCTGCACTCGGCGGACACCGAGGCACTGCTCGTGGTGCTCGACCGGCTGCGCGCGGCGGGTAACTCGCTGTTCGTGGTGGAGCACCGGATGGCGGTGGCGCGCCGGGCGGGCTGGCTCGTGGACGTGGGTCCGGGCGCGGGCGAGGGCGGCGGCCGGATTCTGTACAGCGGCCCGCCGGACGGGCTGCGCGAAGTGGCCGATTCGGCGACCCGCCGATTCCTGTTCCGAGCCGGCCCGCCGCCGGCCCGGGAACCGCTGTCGCCGACCGGGTGGTTGACGCTGACCGGGGTGACCCTGCACAACCTGCGCGACCTGGACGTGCGCCTGCCGCTGGGCGTGTTCACCGTGGTCACCGGGGTCTCCGGCGCGGGCAAGTCCAGCCTGGTCGGCGGGGTGTTGGCGGAGGTGACGGCGGAGCACCTGGGCACCCGGGCCGAGGAGGACGAGGAACGTCGACAGGAGTCCGGCGAGATTCGCGCGGTCGAGGGTCTGGACACGATCGACCGCCTGGTACGGGTGGACCAGAAGCCGATCGGGCGCACTCCGCGCTCGAACCTGGCCACCTATACCGGTCTGTTCGACACAGTCCGCAAACTGTTCGCGGACACCGACGCGGCGCGCGAGCGCGGGTGGACCGCGAGCCGGTTCTCCTTCAACGTGGATGGCGGGCGGTGCGAGACGTGTTCGGGCGAGGGCTTCGTCGCGGTCGAGCTGTTGTTCCTGCCGGGGACGTACGCGCCGTGTCCGACCTGCCATGGCGCGCGCTACAACCCGCGGACGCTGGAGGTCGACTACCGCGGGCTGAACATCGCGGACGTGCTCGGGCTGACCGTGGACGCCGCAGCGGACTTCCTCGCCGAGGTGCCGGCCGCCGCGCGCAGCCTGACCACGCTGCGCGAGGTGGGCCTGGGCTATCTGCGGTTGGGCCAACCGGCGACCGAGCTCTCCGGCGGCGAGGCGCAGCGGATCAAGTTGGCGAGCGAGCTGCAACGGGCCCGGCGCGGGCACACGCTGTATCTGTTGGACGAGCCGACGGCCGGGCTGCATCCGGCGGATGTCGAGTTGTTGATGCACCAGTTGCACGGATTGGTCGCCGCGGGCAACACGGTGGTGGTGGTCGAGCACGACCTGGACGTGATCGCCGGTGCGGACTGGATGATCGACATGGGGCCCGGCGGCGGTGCGAACGGCGGCCGGATCGTGGCGAGCGGGGTGCCGGCGGACGTGGCGGCGAAGGGTGTGGGGGTGAGCGCGCGGTTTCTGGCGGCGCACTGACGGGTCGGCGGGCGTGGCCGGGTCGGCGGGCGTGGCCGGGTCGGCGCGGGCCGTGGGACGAGGAGCCGCCTCGGAGCGGGAGGGTGCGAGAGCGCGGCCCGGCCGCCCGGTCAGCCGGCGTCCGGTCCGGCCAGGAAGGCGAGGACGGCGGCCGGGTCCTCGCTCGCGCACGCGGCCCGCACGGCCGACTCGTGTGCCTCGGCCAGCGCGTTCAGCCGGGCGAGGCGATCGTGGCCGCGCCGGGACAGATGGGCCGCGATCCGACGGCGGTCGATGCCGGACCGGCGTCGGTAGATCCAGCCGTCGTCCACCAGTGCGTCCACGATCCGGGTCAGGCTGGCGTGCGGGATCAGCAGACTCTGCGCCAGATCGCCCATCTGGTGGCCCTCGCCGTCGCCCAGGGCGCGCAGCACGAGCCACTGGTCGAGGGTGCAGTCCTCCTCGGTCAACGCGAGGTTCAACGTGCGGGCGAGACGGCGCTGCGCGATGGTGAGCATCTCGATCAGGGGCGGCTGCGTGACGGCCCGCTCCGCGAGTTCGCCGGCGGACATGCTCATCACCCCTTCACCAGGCCGTTCCCAGGAGCATACTTACTCGCCTGATGAGCGTCGAGACAGTCTTGATCGAGCCGCTCGACGCGCTGCATTCCGACCGGAATCCCCAGGTGCTTCGAGTGGGACTCGTGGTGCCCCAGTCCGGTGCGCTGGGGATCATCGGGCCGTCCGCGGTGGATGCGGCGCTGCTCGCGGCGCACGAGATCAACACGGCCTGCGGGGTGCGCGACCGCCCGCTGGAACTGGTCCTGGTGGACGCCGGCGGCCCGCCCGACAAGGTCGCGGCGCAGGTCGAAATGCTCGGCGACGCCGGGGCGGTGGACGTGTTGGTCGGCTTCCACACCAGCGACGTGCACCGCGCGATCGAGTCGGTGGTCAGCGGCCGGATCCCGTACATCTTCACCCCGCCGCACGAGGGCGGAAGCCGGCTGCCCGGGGTGGTCTGCACGGGGGTCGACCCGATGCGTCAGCTGAGCGAGTCGATCGGGTGGCTCACCGAACACCACCGGTTGCGGCGGTGGGCGCTGATCGGCAACGACTACATCTGGCCCCGGGCCACCCACGCAGCCGCCACCCGGTTGATCGCGGACGCGCGCAGCAGCGTGGTGTACGAGCGGCGGGTGGGCTTCGGCGCGGTGCGGGCGGGGCTGGACGAGTTGTTCGCGGGCCTGCGGGCCACCCGGGCCGACGCGCTGCTGCTCAGCCTGATCGGTCGCGATCTGGTGGACTTCAACCGGGCGCTGCGGCACGCCGGGCTGGATCGCATCCTGGTCCGGCTGTCCGGCTCGCTGGAGGAAAACGGACTGTTGGCCTACGGCGGGGACGACACCGGTGCGATGTACGCGGTGATGCAGTCGTTCGCGTCGCAGACCGACGATCGCCGGCTGGGACTGGCCGAGCGGCACCGGACGTTGCTCGGGCCGCAGGCTCCGGTGTTGGATGCCTATGCGGAGGGTCTGTACGACGG
Organism: Embleya sp. NPDC005575; assembly: GCF_040605455.1. Lineage (NCBI taxonomy): Bacteria > Bacillati > Actinomycetota > Actinomycetes > Kitasatosporales > Streptomycetaceae > Embleya > Embleya sp. NPDC005575. The sequence goes on from NZ_JBEXCV010000042.1 coordinate 32,954, forward strand.
GCTGCACCTGGTCGCGGCGTTGGCCTCTCGGGGTGCGCTGGCGCCGAACGGGTTGGCGGCGGCGGTGCGTTGCCTGCTGGACCGGGATCCGGACGCCGAACGCGGGGCCTGGGCCCGCTCGCCGCTGGGGCCGCCGCGCCGGCAGGTGTACCTGGCTCGGGCGGAAGGGCTGGATTTCGCCGTGCTGCCGCGGCGAGAAAGTACTTCCATTTGGAAATAACTGGTTCTAAGGTCTCTTCGAGACCCCTCGGGGTCGTCCCGAGGAGAGACCAACATGAGCGAAGCCCCCGCGCCCGAAACGGTCGCAAGACCCGAGCCGTCCGGCAGACCCGGCTCCACCGGTGGTCCCGGCTCGACCGGTGGCGCCGAATCGATCGAGAAGTACGGCTACAAGCAAGAGCTCCGCCGCTCCCTGAGCTTTCGTGACCTGCTCGTCTACGGCCTCGTCTTCATGGTCCCGATCGCGCCGTTCGGCATCTTCGGCGGCGTGTTCCAGGGCTCCGGCGGCATGGTCGCGCTCGCCTACGTCATCGGCATGGTCGCGATGATGTTCACCGCGCTGTCCTACGCGCAGATGTCCCAGGCGTTCCCGATGGCCGGATCCGTGTACTCCTACGCCGGCCGCGGCATCGCCGCCCCGGTGGGCTTTTTGGCCGGCTGGATGATCCTGCTCGACTACATCCTGGTGCCCGGCCTGCTCTACCTGATCGCCGGCGTCGCGATGAACTCGCTGGTCACCTCGATCCCGGTGTGGATGTGGGTGGTCGGGTTCGTACTGCTGAACACGGCGGTCAACTACCTCGGTGTCGAGATGACCGCCAAGGTCAACAAGATCATGCTGATCGGCGAACTGATCATCCTGGTCCTGTTCATCGCGATCGGCGTGGTCGCGCTGATCGACGGCAAGGGTCGCGGCTTCGACTTCACCCCGATCTACAACAGCGACACCTTCTCTTGGAGCCTGGTCTTCGGCGCCGTCTCGATCGCGGCGCTGAGCTTCCTCGGCTTCGACGGCATCTCCATGTTGTCCGAGGAGAACAAGGACTCGGCCAAGGCCATCGGCAGGTCGATGGTCGCCGCGCTGCTCCTGGCCGGAACGCTGTTCATCGTGCAGACGTGGGTAGCCTCGCTGCTGGTGCCCGACCCCAAGGCGCTGATCGACAACGGCGACCCGGACGGCACCGCGTTCTACGACGCGGCCCGGGTCGCGGCAGGCGGCTGGCTGGCCAAGCTCACCGCCGTTGCCACCGCGATCGCGTGGGGCTTCGCCAACTCGCTGGTGGCCCAAGCCGCGACCTCGCGACTGCTCTACGCGATGGCCCGGGACCGGCAACTGCCGTCCTTCCTGGCCAAGGTGCACCCCAAGCACCGGGTCCCGGTCAATGCCACGCTGCTCACCGCCGCGATCTCGCTCGCCCTGGGCCTGTACACCAGCACCCGCGACGACGGCATCACCACGCTGAGCAGCCTGGTCAACATCGGCGCGCTCACCACCTTCCTGGTTCTGCACGTGTCGGTGGTCGTGCACTATCTCGTCCGGCTCAAGAGCCGGGACTACTGGCGGCACCTGATCGCGCCCTCGCTCGGCTTCGCGATCCTGGCCTACGTCGTCTACAACGCCGACAGCGACGCGCAACGACTGGGCACGATCTGGTTCGCGATCGGCGCCGCCCTCCTCGCCGGTCTGGTCCTGGCGGGCCGCCGGCCCAAGATTTCCGCCATCGACCAGGTCGAGGAACCCGTATGACCCTGCTCGAAGTCGTCTCCCTGAGGCCGACCTACCACCAGTACGCCTATACCTTCGGCGGGCGCCGCCCCCTCGTGACGGTCCGCCCAGGCACCATCGTCGAACTGTCCACCGAGGACTGCTTCGGCGGCAACGTCAAGGGCGTCGACGACCTGCCCAGCGCGGTGTGCGAGTTCCCCTATCTCAATCCCGTCACCGGACCGATCGCGGTCGAGGGCGCCGAGCCCGGCGACACCCTCGCGGTGCACTTCGTGGACATCGCGCCCGCCCGCGACTGGGGCATCTCCAGCACCTTCCCGCACTTCGGCGCGCTGACCGCGACGCAGACCACGGCGATGCTGCACGCCCCGTTGGAGGAACGCGTCTGGGTCTACGACCTGGACGTCGACGCGGGCGTCTGCCGCTTCCGAGCCCGAGAGAGCGACTTCGCGGTGGACCTCCCGCTGGACCCGATGCACGGCACCGTCGGGGTGGCGCCGGCCGCGGGCGAGACACTGATGTCGATCACCCCGGGTGCGCACGGCGGCAACATGGACACGCCCGAGATGCGGGCCGGCACCACCGCGTACTTCGGCGTCAACGTCGCGGGCGGCATGCTCTCGATCGGCGACGGCCACGCCCGACAGGGCGAGGGCGAGTTGTGCGGGACCGCGGTCGAGGCGGCGATGCGCACGGTGATCGTGGTCGACCTGATCAAGGGCGGCGCGCCGGTGTCGCCGCGCTTGGAGAACGACGACCACCTGCTCACCACCGGGTCGGCCCGCCCGCTGGAGGACGCCTTCCGGATCAGCCAGCGCGACCTGGTGCACTGGACGGCGGACCTGCTCGACCTGGAACTGCTCGACGCCTACCAATTGGTCAGCCAGGCCGGCCTGGCCCCGGCCGCCAACGTGTGCGACACCAACTACACGATGGTCGGCAAGCTGCCCAAGGCGCTGCTCGGCCGACACCGGGCCTACGAGGGGCGGCACGACCACCTGCGAGCGGTGGCGGCGGCCTACCTGGCCGAGCGCTGAGGCCGCTGCACCGGCCGGGGGCGGCGAGGTCCGAAGTCCCGTCCGGTGCCCCGACTCCGGGACCGGAGGGGCCACCGGTACCCGGTGCCCGGCGTCGGCCGACGGCTGCGCCGGGCTGGATGGGGGACATCCCCGGGAAGCACGCGTCCGCCGACGCGGATCCCTCGGGGGAGAACCCGGGGATGTTCCCGCATGGACGGCGGTCGACACCTCTCGTCCCGAGGCGCCGGCCAAGTGACCCGATGCCGTGGGAATTCCCGGCCCGTGCGGATGTTGGGACTCGTGTGAACGTGTTGCCGCCGGGTGTCCGGTTCTCCGTGCTCGACAGGTCGCTCACCCTGGAAGGGGAGCACCCCGCCTCGGCGCTGCGTCATGCCGTGGCGTTCGCGCGCGACGTGGAGCGCCTGGGATATCACCGCTTCTGGGTCGCCGAGCATCACAGCGTGCCGGGCGTGGCCGGGTCGGCACCCACCGTGCTGGCCGCCGCGGTGGCGGCGGTCACCGAGCGGATCCGGGTCGGGACCGGCGGGGTGATGCTGCCCAACCACCAACCGCTGGTGGTGGCCGAGCAGTTCGGCGTGCTCGAAGCGCTGTATCCGGGGCGGATCGACCTGGGCGTGGGTCGGTCGGTGGGCTTCACCGACGGGATCCGGGCCGCGCTGGGCCGGGGCAAGGATGCGGCCGAGGACTTCTCGGACCGCCTGGCCGAACTGCTCGGCTACTTCCTGGGCACCCAGGACGCACACCCCGGAGTGCACGCCCGACCTGCCGAGGGCCTGCGCCCGGCCCCCTTCGTGCTGGCCACCGGGGCCGGCGCGGACCACGCGGCGCTCGCCGGAGTGCCGCTCGTGGTCGCCGCGGCGATCGGCGAGGAGCGCATGCTGAGCGCGATCGAGCGCTACCGGACCGCCTTTCGCCCGTCCGCCTGGTCGGCGCGGCCCTACGTGGTGGTGGCCGGCACGGTCGCGGTCGCGGACACCGAGGAGGCGGCCCACGACCTGCTGCTGCCCGAGGCGTGGGCCGCCGCGTACTCGCGCACCCGAGGCACCTTCCCGCCGCTGATCCCCGCCGAGCGGATTCGCGCGAGCGCGATGAGCACCCGCGAGCGCGAGCATCTGGAGGCCGCGCTCGTTGATGCGATCCACGGCACCGCGCAGACCGTGGCCGGCGCCCTGGCCGGGCTTTTCGCCCGCACGGACGCGGACGAATTCCTGGTCACCACGAGCTCGTACGACCGGGCCGGCCGCCTGGACTCGGCCCGACGCCTGGCCGAACTCGCGGGCATCGCACCCCGAATCGACGCCGCCGCCGGTTGAGCCCGAGGACACGGCCACGATCCGGGCCGGCCGGGCGATGGCGGTCCGCTCCGCTTCGCGACGCAGCCGCATTTGCGGCTCGACGCCGGACCGATCCCACCGCGAGGCGTGCCCGCCGGGCGACACCGCACGTCTGTTGCCCGTCGCACGCCGAGGCACGGCACCGGACACAGCCGCCCGACGCACCGGGGTGAGCCGGACAGGCTCGCGTGGCAGCGGGCGCGCGTTGCTAACGTGGTGCGGCCCGAGCCGGTCGTTCTGCGGGGAGGTTCCGACCGATGGCCCATGCCGGCCACCAAGCACATACGCTTCCACACCCATACGCACCCGGACACACACCCGCGCACGCGGCCGTCGAGACGCCCGCGCAGATCGAGCGACGCTGGATCGCGAACGTGGCCTCCGTGGTCGTCCCGGGCGTGCTCGCGCACCGGATGTTGCGCCCGGCACACCGGATCGGCAAGCCGGACGGGCTGATGGGCAACCTCAACCGGGTGCGCGCGTGGCTCGGCCTGACGATCGTGCTGGCCGTGTTCCTGCGCGGGCTGTACCAGGAGCGCACACACACCTCCGGCCCGGCGGCCGGCACCACCACCAAGGTGCAGGGCGCCCAGGTGATCTCCGAATTGGCGTCGGCGATGGTGCGTCGACTCGTGCTGCTGCCGCTGTACGGCATCGTGGGCATTGTGCTGATGGGCTTTGTCCTGGTGCTCTGCGCCCGGCCGCATCTGCGTTCGCTGACCCTGCGGCAGCTGATCCATCCGATCCGCTCGGTCGGACTGTTCCTGATCGTCCCGGTGCTGGGCATCGCGCTGGCCTGGGGCGCCCGCAAGGGCGCGGGCCTCGGCGCGGACATCAACACGCTGCGCACGGACGGGACCATGGTGCAACTGGTGTTGTCGTGGGTGTCCATGGTCGCCGGGATCTGGGTTTTCGGGTTCGCGCTGGTGGCCATCTGGCAGGTGGCGCAACACCTGTTCTCGGCGGCGGACGGGCACCCGATCCTGCCCGCGCTGATGGCGATGTGGCTGGCCTGGACGTTCACGCTCACCGACATGTTGGTCAAGACCGACAACCCGCTGTTCGCGGGCTCCGATATCGTGCCGGACAACATCAAGGCCGTGGTCGGGGTGGGCGGTTCGATGATCATCACCGCGCTCAGCATCTGGGAGATCCGCCGGCTCGGCCGCTGGAACGGGATCACCTGGCGCAGCGGCCCGTGGGGATCACGGTCGCCGCAGACCCGCGGCGCGGTTCGGGGGCCGAGCTGAGACCCGGCGCGGACGCCGGCGTACCGGACGTCCGCGCCGCGTCGGGAGCGGGTCGGCCGTCGCGCGTGTGGAGGGGTGGAGTCACATTCCCGTCGCGGCCGGCGGCCTGACCACGACTTGACCACCTGATGCCGTGGCCGGACAGGTTTGCCGGTCACGGTCCTGAACCTAGGGCCCGCTCCGCGCGCTGGTGATCAGGCGGTAGGCGAGGCCGGTGGTTCTCTCGTCGACCAGGAACAGCCGGCCGTCGTGCTCGAACGGCTTGGGCATCACCTCGGCGAGGGAGACGCCCAGCCGCAGCGGATATTCGTCGAGGACCCGGATGTGCCCGGTCTCCGGGTCGAAGCGGACCAGGCGCGGCGGCTTGCTGCCGCGGGCGTTGACCCACACCCGCAGGCCGCCGTCCGGGTCGACCGCGATCGGCGCGGCCTTGCTGTCCACGCTGAAGCCCACCACGTTGAAGGCGGCGGGCAGCGCGGAGATCCAGCGCACCCGGCCGCTCTCCCGATCGATCGCGATGATCTGGTTGGCCCCGGGCGCGTTCGACGCGTGCACGGACTGCCCGTTGTTGCCGGGCACGTAGATCGTGCGTCGGTCGGCGAGGATGCGCGGCGCGGCGTCGTGCGCGTCCTTGTGCGCGTCGGCGCGCGTGTCGCCGACCAGCGGACCGCCGGCCTCGATCGGGTAGGCGGGCTCGCCGCGGTCGGACAGCACGATCAGCCGGGCCGGCCCGTCCGGTGTGTTCGGCTCGTCGACGATCACGGGAGAGGTGGCCACCACCGGCGACCCGCCTGCGGGGACCGTGCCGTCCTTGGGTAGTTTGTGCACCCAGGCCGGCTTGCCGGTGAGCGGATCCACGGCCCACACGGCGTCGGTGGTCCCACACAGTCCGTTGGCGACGAGCGCGGGCCCGCCGCGGAAGCCGGTGACATGGCAGCCCAACGCGAAGGTGCGGTCCGCGACCCACAGTTGGGTGCCGTCCTTGATCCGGAACGCGGTGTCGCCGCTGACCGCGACTCCGCGCGTGACGGCCACGCGCTCGCGCGCCGGGGAATCCTTGGCGGTGCGCGGTTTGCTCCACACCTCGGTGCCGGAGGTGATGTCGATGCCCGCGATCCGGTCGCAGGCCGTACCCACGCCGTAGACGACGACGGCGATCGGCCCATCGGTCTCGGCGCCCGCGGCGCACATCGCGGCGCCGTTCGGGAGCGGCTTCTCCCATACGGTGGCCCCGCTGTCCGCGCGGTAGGCGACCACGCGGGCGCGTTCCGAGCGGACCACGGTGTCGCCCTGGAACCAGGTGCCCTCCAGCGTGCGCGGGTCCTTGGCCGCGGTTCCGGCGGGCTTGGGGCCGTCCCGACCCTCCTTCAACGCCCAGGCCACCGCGACGCGTTCGCCGGTGTTGGCGTAGTCGTTGGGGTGCCGGACGGCTTGGCGGACCGCGCCGACGCCCGCGAGCGCGAGTACCACCAGGGCCCAGATCGCGCTGCGGAGCAGGATCGGTCGATCGCGCGCGGGTCGGATCCGGTTCGGGTCGAGCGGCGGGCCGAAGACGAAGTGGTGCGTCGAGGGCGCGGGTTGCAGCGGCATCGGGGCCGGTGTCGGCGGGAGCGGTGAGCCGGGGCCCGGGCCGGCGTAGCCGGGTTGGTGCGGCTGCGGGTACGGCCCGGGCTGCGGGTACGGGTCGTGCAGCGGCAGGTTGGGGTTGGCGACGAACCCGCCGCCCGAGGCGCTCGGGAACGGCGCGGGACGGGGCTGCGGTTGTGCCGGCGGTTGGGTCTGCGGTGGCGGCCCGGCCGGGGTCGGGGCGTGCGGGTGGGGCTGTTGCCGCACCGGGTCGGGCGCGGCCGGCGGGGGCTGCTGCTGCCGGGTGTGATCCGGGGGCGGTGCGAACGCGGGCGGTGTCTGGGCCCGAGCCGGCGGCGCGAACGGCTGAGGTGTCCCGGCCGCCGCCGGCGGTGCGAACGCCGGCGGAGTGGACTGCCCCGCCTGGGCGCGCCGTTGCTCGTCCCATGGGTCCTGTGGGTCCGGCCGGCTCGGGACGCCGTCGGGGGTGTGCGGATGCTGCGGCGTGTTCACGCGACACCTCCCGAAGTGCCGGGTATCGCCGGGGCGCCGAGGCCGACGTCGTGCGGGCCGGGCAGGTCCTTTTTGAGGTCGCTCCGGTCCACGGGGCCCGCCGACTGGCCGACGTTGTGCAACCACAACACCAGGAACGCGATCGCGGTGGCCGATGCCAGGGTGATCAGCACGCTCACCACGATCACCAGGCCCTTGCGCGGCGCGGCGGGCCCGCTCGCCGGCCGCGGCTGCGCCGGCCCGCCCCATGGTTGGGGCGCCGACCCCGGGCCTCGACCCTGCGGTGGCAATGAGTGCGTCATGACGATCGCGCCCCCCGTGTTCCTGTCCCGAATCCACCCCGTGCCGCGACCGCGGTCCGGCACTCTCGACGCAACGCCGCGTCGATTACCGTACCGACCCCGGCCCCCTCCCGCCGACAATCGCCCCCTGCCCGAGGGCGAACCCCCGCCGTCGCGAGAAGAACATCCGGCCGGGTCGTGGCCTCGAACCCCGGCTGCCGGACCCGCCACGCCCGGTTCCACAGGCGTCGCGCCGGCGGCCGACGAGGGCTCGATGCCCGGCCCCGGGAGGTGGGCGGGAGGACCACCTTGTGGGCGGTTTGTCGAGGTGGGGCAGGATGGCGATGCGTCGATCGACGTCGTTGTCATAGCGGGGAAGTGGATCGTGTCGTTTCAGCAGCCGGCAGGAGGCGAGCAGCCGCCGCCGCCCGGTGTTGGGCCCTATGGACCGCCGCCGGGATCGTACGGGGCACAGCCCTATGGTCAGTCGTACGGTGGGCCCTACGGGCCGCCGCCCGGGGCCCACCAGCCGGGCGCCCAGCCCTACGGGGCCCCGCCGCCCGGGCAGCCGATGTACGGGCCGCCCGGATACGGCATGCCGCAGCCGCCGCCGCGCCGCGGGTCCAAAGTCGGTCTGATCGTGGCGGCCGTGGTCGGTGTGGTCGCGGTGGGTACCGTCGCCGTGCTGGGGGCGACCGGGGCGTTCTCCTCGGACGACAAGGACTCGGTGGCCGAGCCCACGTCGTCGGCTTCGGTGACCGGTCGGCCGACCACGCCCCGCACCTCGGCGCCGCCGGAGCCGACGTCCCGGTCGACGAGCACGCCGTCGACGGCCAAGCGCAGTGTGGACACCCCCGCGAGGGTGGGCGGTCTCGACCGGATGGGCGACGACGCCTATCCGCTCCAGACCACCATCCGGCGGCAGGCGGTGGCCGGTTCGAAGGTCGCCGCCTACGGCCCGGCCGGAGCCGGCACGCCGACGGCGCTGGTCATGGTGATGGACAACCCGTCGCCGCAACTGCCGCCGACGTTGGTGATGGATCAGCTCATCGCGGGCATGCAGGACGGCGCGCAGGAGACGTCGGCGGACGTGGGCAATGTGCGGCAGGTGGACCCCGGTGCCCTTGGTGGCGTGCTGCGCTGTACCAGCATCCGGTCGAGCGGCAGGGCGCTGCCCACGTGCGTGTGGGCCGACTCGGACACCGTGGGGGTCGTCTACGCGATCAACGAGACGTCGTTGGACGCGGCGTCGGCACTGACCCTGCGGGTGCGTCCCGATCTGGAGAAGTGACCGACGGGCGACACGTGCGCACCCGGCGGGCCGGCTCGTTCACCGGGTCGGCCCGTTCGCATTCCCGCGCCCACCCTCGCCCTCCCGGGCGATATCGGGATTCGGGGGGACGCCGACCGGCCGGTGAACACCTTCGGCCCGGCCGGTGACTGCGCCGGCGAGCCAAATTCGGTCGGAGGTCTTGGTGGCTCGTCCCAACGCGGCGCTCGGAGTGCTCATTATGCTTCGAGGAGTGGCTACTCGAGGAGTCGGTTATGGTTGCCCCGTTCGACACGACGGACTTCCGGCGTACTCTGGGATACCTGCCGACCGGAGTAACGATAATCACCACCACCGACCCGTTCGGCCGGCCCGTCGGTATGGCATGCAATTCGTTCGTGTCGGTTTCCCTGAAACCCCCGCTGGTCATGTTGTGTGTCGGAAACGCGTCGTCGACACTGGTCGATCTTCGGCAGAGCGGTGGATTCTGCGCCAACATTCTCGGCAGCGGCCAGGGGCAGTTGTGCCGGCAGTTCTCGGTCAAGGATATCGATCGGTTCGCCGGTGTCCGGTGGACCGATTCGGCGGTCGGTCCGGAACTGTGTGATGCGATCGCCTGGATGTCGTGTTCGATCGACGTCGAGCATGTCGCCGGAGATCACGTCATCATCATCGCCGAGGTGATCGGGCTGCGGGTGAATCAGGACGAGTCGGAGCCGCTGGTATTTCACCGCGGCATGTTCGGTTCTTTCCGTGAGACAGCGGAACCACTCGCGGCAGGGGCACCGCCTCGGCCGCGAGCCGGCGGCGGCACCCGGGCACCGTCGGTCGCGCCGAGTACCACCGGATAGGCGTCTTCGCCGACCAGGCCTCGCAGCGCGGGTGCACGCGGGTGGAGCGCCGCCCCCGACCGACTGCCGAACCGGCGACTCGGGGCGCCGTGCTGCGGCGGAACCGCCCGACGGCCGCGGCTTCGCCACCAGCGTGAACGGGCTGCGGGCAGGACGCGGCGGCACCGGCGGCACCGCTTTGGGGACGTCCGCCGTCTCGGCCGCCCCGCCCGCCCGGAGAGGATCGCCCGCCGCACGGCCCACGCGCGGGTCCGCGGGTGGGCCCGAACGCGTGGCGAGTCGGGCGCCGTCCGGTCTGGTATCGGCACGTCGCGCGCGTCATGCTTGCCCACACCTTCCGCACCGCCGCGCGCCGTTGTGCCGTCGCGCCGAAGACGGAAATAGCGGAAAACGGGTTCGCGGGAACGATCTTTCCTCTCGCATATCGCTCACCGCGGCGGAGAATGGCTCATTAGGGATCAATTTTTATATACCGGCGTATTGGTAGAAACATTGCACACTGCTCGGGTATCCTTCCCGGGAGGTAAATGGAAGGAATGCATAGTTCACTGGGAGTGCCTTTGTTTCCCGAACCAGTTGCCGGAATTTTCGAAGTTTATGAATGGAGTTTAGGTAGAGAGGGGTTCGCCGTCGACGACGTTGCGCACGAGTTCGGCTTCGAAAGTCCCGATCGGGGCGAGCGGATCGTCGCCGAACTCCTGGAGCTCCGGCTCATTCAACCGTCCCGTCACCAGGACGCCTGGTTCGTCCCGGCGGATCCGAGTATCGCCTCCTCCCGGCTCCTGACTCGAAGCGAGCGGGAGTTGCTCGGCTGGAAAATGGCGACGGGTCAGCTCCGGAACGAGCTTGCGCGTCTTTCGCTGCTGTTTCGGTCGAGCAAGTTCGGCGGGCGGGACGCCAATTCGTTCGACGTCGTGAAGGAACCCGAGACGATCAGATTGCTGCTTTCCGATGCGGCGGCGAACAGTTCCCACGAGGTCGTCTGTATGCAACCCCGGAGCGGGGGGACGGTCGACGAATCCGTCGAGGCGCAGAGCCGGGATTTCCAACTGCTCGGCCGGGGCGTGCGTATGCGTGTTCTGTACCAGCATGCCGCACGGTTCGACATACCGATCCGCGAGTATGCGGAGAAGCTGGTCGACTCCGGTGCCGAGATACGGACGGCGGGGGCGCTTTTCGGCAAGATATACATCTTCGACCGCACCGCGGCATACATCCTCGCGAGCGGCGAGGACGGCGGTGCGGTGGTCGTGCAGGAGCGCTCGCTCATCGACTTCCTCTACTCGTGTTTCGAGCATGTCTGGGCGACGGCAAAGGATTTCGACAGTCGGCGGGCGGAAACCGAGGTCATCAGCAGCGACATGAAGAAGGAAATCGTCAAGATGTTGATCTCCGGAGCCAAGGACGAAGCCATCGCCCGGCGCCTGGGCGTGTCCGTCCGCACCTGCCGTAAACATATTGGTCAGGTCATGCAGATGTTCGGCGCGACGAGCCGGTTCCAGTTCGGCTACCTCGTGAAGGAGGCGAATCTGGTGGAGGACGTGTAGCGGCGGCCGGTCCCGTCGCCCCCGGCCGGCCGCCGCGCGGCCGCGCCCTCCCCTCGACCCGTCCGTCGGCTCGCGCGCGTCGCACGGACCGTCGGCCGCATGCCGGCGTTCGCAGCCGCTGGTCAAGTGCGGGCCGCGTGAGTTTCCTCAAGTGGAAGTGCAGCTTGATGAGCGGGTCGGGGGGTGGAGTCCGCAGCCGTTCTGTCACACACTGTAGGGAGTCGCAACCGCGCGACGGCGGGGATGTTCGCTGAACACCAAGGGGGCCGCGTCGATCCGTTCATCCCTCGCGTCACCGGTCGGCCCGAGCATTGTCTGCCGGGTTTCGGGGCCATGGCGGCGAGGTAGGTTGCGCGTAGAGAAATTCGTACGAATTCATTTCGGGTCATTTTCCTCGGCTTCGGGGTGACGTAGAAGTCGACACCGAGGACGGCCTTGCAGTCGGCGTCGCAAAGATGCGACTCGGTCGACCTGACGATCCATTCTTTCGTGTTCGCCCGTATCGGGCGAGCACTCCCTTGATGTGCACAATTCCTTCCGGAAACCTTTCCGTATGCAAACTTTCCGCACGCAAACCTGGGGTGGTTATGAGCGGGTCTGTCGTTCGTGATATCGGTCGGGGGTCGAGAAAGTCCTTCGCCGTTTTGGGGCGGCCGGGTGTGGTCGGCCGATGACCGAAAACGGGGGCGCGCCGCGGTTGGCGGTGTTCGGCGCGGGAGTAATGGGAATCGGTATCGCGACGCTCGCCATCGGGCGGGGAGTGTCGGTCGTGCTCGTGGACGTGGACCCGGCGCGGCTGAGTACGGCACGCGAGCGGGTACGGGGCGAGCTCCGGCTCGCCCACATGATGGGTGCGCTCCCGCGCGGCGGACCGATCGGTGAGCTGCAGCTCGCCGACTCCGCCGTGGCGGCCGCGGACACGACCTGGGTGATCGAGGCGATCACCGAGGTCGCCGACCTGAAGGCCAAGGTGCACAGGGAGATCGCCTCCGTGGTCGCGCCGGGGACGCTGCGGGTCACCAACACGTCGTCGATCCCGGTCGACGAACTCGCGGGGGAGATTCCGGCCCCCGAGTGCCTGGTGGGCATCCACTTCATGAATCCGCCCTACTTGATCGGGACGCTCGAGGTGGTTCGGGGGCCGCGCAGCGGCGACTCGGCGATGTCGGCCGTGCAGGACCTGCTGTCCACATTGGACCGAAAGGCGATCGTGGTCGGCGACGGGGCCGGCTTCGTCACCAGCCGCCTGCTGCACCGCATGATCAACGACGCGGCGAACGTCGTCGAGGAGGGGCGGGCCACCGTCGAGGACGTCGACGCCCTGATGGAGGGCTGCCTCGGGCACCCGACGGGTCCGCTGAGGACCGCCGACCTGATCGGCATCGACAACCTCGTCGACTCCCTGTCCGTGCTGTACGAGCGCACCGGAGACGAGGGCTGCCGCCCGAGCGAACTGCTTGTGCGCAAGGTCGCCGAAGGCAACCACGGCCGCAAGACCGGGCGTGGTTTCTACGAGTACGGCGTGCGCTGATGGCCGGCCAGGTGGGACTGGACGAGCGCCTGCTCGACTACGTGCGGTCGGTGTCCCTGCGCGACGACGAGATCCTGCGCGACCTGGTCGCCGAGACGGCGTCCATGCCGGCGCTGAACGCCATGGTGACCATGCCCGAAGAGGGGCAACTGCTGGCCATGTTGGTCGGATTGACCGGTGCCGCCCGGGTGCTGGAGATAGGCACCTTCACCGGCTACGGCACGTTGTGCATGGCCCGGGCGCTGCCGCCCGGCGGGCGGATCATCACGTGCGACATCAACGAGCGCTGGACCAAGATCGCCCGGCGGTACTGGGAACGCGCCGGGGTGTCCGACCGGATCGAGCTGCGGCTCGGGGACGGCGCACAGACCATGGTGAACCTGCTTGCCGAGCACGGGCCGGAGACCTTCGACCTGGTCTTCGTCGACGCCGACAAGACCGGATACGCGCGTTACTACGAAGAGGCGCTGACCCACCTGCGGCCCGGCGGCCTGATCGTGCTCGACAACACGCTCTACTTCGGGCGGGTCGCGGATCCGGAGGCGGACGATCCCGACACGGAGGCCATCCGTGAGCTCAACGCCTCGCTCCTGGTCGACAGCAGGGTGGAGCTGTCCATGCTCGTCATGGCGGACGGAATCACGTTGGCGCGCAAGAACAAGACGCGATAAGGAAGGGACTTTTCCCATGACGGACTCGACAACGGAACTGACGGTCGCCGACATCGAGCGGCGACTCGGCGAGTTTCTCGAGGCGAAGACCAGGATGACCTGGGAGCCGGAGGTGGACCTGTTCGCCTCGGGGGCGGTCTCCTCGCTCTTCGCGATGGAGCTGGTGGTGTTCGTGGAGAGCACGTTCGGCGTCGCCGTGGAGGGCCCCGACCTCGCCATGGACAACTTCCGCACCGTGCGGGCCATGAGTTCGCTGGTGACCCGGCTGCGCACCGGGGGTGACGGCGGTGCTTGACGCCCTGACCGCGTTGGTGACCGAGACGGTCGCCGACGCAGCGAGCGAGTGGGACGTGGCGGGCGAGATCCCGATCGACGTTCTCCGGGGACTCGGCGCCAAGGGTGTGCTGTGCGCCGAGGCGGACCCGGCCTTCGGCGGTCTCGGTCTGTCCGGCGTGGAAAACGGTGAACTCACCGCGCATACCGGCACGTTGTGCAGCTCGCTGCGCAGCGTGATGACCTCCCAGGGGATGGCCGCCTGGACGATCCGGCGGTTCGGTGACAAGGCGCAGCGGACGGAGTACATCGGCCGGCTCACCAGTGGGGAACTGGCCGCGGTGGCGTTCAGCGAACCGGGTGCGGGCAGCGATCTCGCCGCGATGGCCACCGAGATCCGGCGCGACGGCGAGGAAATCGTCGTGGCCGGCACCAAGACCTGGATCACGGTCGCCGCCTACGCCGACTGGATCGTGGTGTTCGGCCGCTACCAGGGCGGCGGTGCCGTCGCGGTGGTGCCCACGTCGGCGCCCGGTGTCCGGGTGACCCCGGTGGCCGACCCGCTCGGCTGCCGCGCGGGCGGGCACGCCCGCGTGCTGCTCGACGACGTGCGGCTGCCCGCGGAGAACCTGCTCGCGGTGGCCGGCCAACCGCTGGTCATGCTGACCACCATCGCACTCACCTACGGCCGGCTGTCGGTGGCCTGGGGATGCGTCGGAATTCTGCGTGCGTGCCTTACGGCCGTCGCTCGACATGCCGCGCACCGTGAGCAGTTCGGCAAGCCCCTGCTGCAGCACCAACTCGTCGCCCGACACCTGGCCGAGCTCTACGCCGCGGAACGAACGGCGACGTTCGCATGCGAGCGGGCGAGCCGCAGTCGGGACGACGGTTCGCCGGAGCAGGTGCCGGCGTCGGTCCTGGCCAAGCACGTCGCGGCCGGGAACGCCGCTCGTGGCGCGGCGTCGGCGATGCAGGTACTCGCCTCCGCGGGGGCGGCGGGCGGGCATGTGGTGGAGCGGGCGTACCGCGACGCGAAGTTGATGGAAATCATCGAGGGCAGCAACGAGATCTGCCAGCTGATACTCGCCGAGCACGCCGCCTCGGCGGCGGGCTGAGCGGTCCTAGGAGACGGGGGGCGGAGATGTCCGAAACACCACCGGTCGTGAAGTGCCTGGTCTGGGATCTCGACAACACGCTGTGGAACGGCACGCTCGTCGAGGACGGCCACGTCGAGGTCGACGACGCCGTCCGCAAGGTGATCGTGGAGCTCGACGCACGTGGCGTGCTGCAGGCCGTGTCCAGTCGCAACGACCACGACGAGGCGTGGGCACGACTGGAAGAGTTGGGCCTCGCCGAGTACTTCGTCCTGCCGCACATCGGCTGGGGCCCCAAGTCGGAGTCGGTGCGCAGGATCGCCGAGCAGTTGAACTTCTCGCTCAAGACGATCGCGTTCATCGACGACCTGCCGACCGAACGCGCCGAGGTCGAGTACCACCTGCCGGAAGTGCGGTGCTACCCGGCCGAGCAGGCCGACGCGTTGCTCGGCCTGCCCGAGTTCAGCCCGGCGGTGGTCACCGTCGACGCGCGCCGGCGCCGGCAGATGTACCAGGCCGGGTTCGAGCGGGACCAGGAGCGGGAGAAGTACCAGGGCGCCGACGAGGAATTCCTGCGCTCGCTCGACCTGGTGATGCGGATCGGGAAGGCCAGGGACGAGGAGATCACCCGGGTCGAGGAACTGACCCTGCGGACCAGCCAGATGAACGCGACCGGCGTGCACTACTCGGATGCCGCGCTGCGCTCGTTCCTGTCCGACGAGAACCACGACGTGCTGGTGGTCTCGATGACCGACCGCTTCGGACCGCACGGCGCGGTCGGGGTGATGCTGATCGAGAAGAGCGCGCAGGCCTGGCGCATCAAGCTGCTGGCGACATCGTGCCGGGTCGTCTCGTTCGGCGCGGGCGCGGTGCTGCTGCGCTGGCTCACCGACGCCGCCGCGCGAGCCGGGGTGCACCTCGTCGCCGACTTCCGGCGCACCGAACGCAACCGAATGATGGAAGTGGCCTACCGGTTCGCGGGGTTCACCACCGCGGAGTGTGCCTGCCTGGCCTCGTTCTCGCCGCCCGAGGGAACCGAGTGCCTGCATCTGGAACCGGCCCGGCAGGACCCGCCGAGGACCATGCGCGTCGTCACGCCCGAATCGCACGGCGCCGGCCGAGAAGCGCAATGGCTGTAGGTGGGAATTCACTGCTCGGTTGGACGCTGCTCGGTTGAACGCTGCTCGGTCGAACGCTGCTCGGTCGAACGCTGCTCGGTCGCACGCTGAACAGGAACGATCTACGGGGGATGTCTTGCAGTTCTTGGTGCTCGGCCCGTTGAAACTGATGGACGACGAGAAACCGATCGCGATCGGCGGCGACCGGCGCCGCGCGACGCTCGGCCTGCTGCTGCTCAACGCCAACCGCGAGGTGGCGACCAGCAAGCTCCTCGAAGGACTGTGGGGCACCGAGGAGACGCCGGCGACGGCACGCAAGATCCTGCAGAACGCGGTGCGCGGCCTGCGCGTGATGTTCGCCGAGCACGCGCGTGGGGACGCGCGCCCGCCGGCCCTGCTGACCTGCTCGCACGGATACCAGTTGCAGGTTGACCCGGAACAGGTCGACATGTTCCGGTTTCACCGCCTGGCGCAGGCCGGTCGCGCGCAACTGGCGGCGGGCCGGCCCGCCGCCGCGGCAGCCACCCTGCGGGAGGTGCTCGCGTTGTGGCGCGGGCAGGCGCTGGCCGACCTGGTGGAGAGCGGGCACTCCTGGACGGAGCTGACGGCGCTGCAGAACGCCCGGCTGGACGTGATGGAGGACTACTACGAGGCCGAGTTGGCGAATGGGCGCCACCAGGCCGTCCTGGGCGAGCTGGAGGCGATGGTCGAGGCCGAGCCGCTGCGCGAGCGGGCGTGTCACCAACTGATGCTCGCGCTGTACCGCAGTGGTCGGCAGGCCGACTCGCTCGCGGTCTACCGGCTGGTGCGGCTGCGGTTGGCCGAGGAGTTCGGGCTGGAACCCGGCCGGGAGCTGCGGCTGTTGCAACACGCGATCCTGGTGCACGACCCGTTGATCGCGGCCCCGACGGCCCCGGCAGGGCCGGCACGGCCGGTGGTGATCTTTGGGCTCGGGCAGGAGGCGGAGCACCGCGAGCGACCGGTTCGCCGGCCGGTCCAGCTGGTCTCGCCACCGACCGCCGGCGGTCGGAGCACGGTCAGCGCGGTGCTGATCCGCGCCGACTTCGGGGCCGGCCGCCGGGTCAGCGACATCGGTGAGTCCCTGGAACGCACCGCGACGACCGTGCGCGAGGAGGTGGAGCGGTTCGGCGGGGTGGTCGCCGGGTCGACCGGCTCGGTCACGCTGGCCGTGTTCCGGCCCGCCTCGCCGCAGGAGGACGGTACCGAGCAGGTCGCCGAACGGGCGGTCTGCGCCGCGATGTCGTTGCGGCAGCGGATCTGCTTCGACGTGCCGGCGGGCGAGCGGCCCGCGCTGCGGGTGGCGGTGTCGACGGGTGAGATTCCGGTCCGTCCCGGTGCGAGGTTCCTGGAGCCGCTGCCGGTCAACGGTGCGCTGCTGGCCGACTGCGAGTCCCTGCTGCAGTTCGGCGAGGACACCGAGATCGTGGTCTGCGGCCGGACCAGGAGGCTGACCGGGGCAACCATCCGGTACGGCCGGGAGGGCGGCCTTCGTCCGCGATGGACGGTCGGGGGGCGCTGTCGCGAGTCCTTCGCCCAGCCGGAGGTCTTCGACCGCGAGCCCGAACTGGACGTGCTGAGCAGCCTGTTGGAGCGGGTCCGTCGGCGGGCCCGGCCGCACTTGGTCCTGGTCCTGGGTGCCCCTGGGATCGGGAAGTCGCGGTTGCTCGCCGCGTTCGAACGTCGCGTCGAGAACGCGGCGACGGTGCGGCTGGATTCCGGCGGGCCGTTGACCACCCCGAACGTGGCGAAACTCGCCGAGCACCGCCCACTCGTGGTGTTCGCCGACGACCTGCATCTGGCCGACAACGCGGCACTGGAGACCATCGAGGACCTGCTGGAGCTGCCGGAACCGATGCCGCTGCTGGTGGTCGCCGCGGCCCGGCCGGAACTGTTCCGCAGGCGTCCGGGGTGGGGCGACGGTCAGCGGCACGCCAGTTGGATGACCCTCGATCCGGTGACGCTCGACCCGCCCGCCGAAACACCGCAGGAGCGCGACATGCCCAGGCTCTGCCACGCCGCCGGCTGAGCACGGACGTTTCCTTGGTCCGCGGAGCCAGATTCGCGGCCCGCTATGGGTTTCCTGAACCCGGCTGCCCACCACACCCGCAGGGTTGACTGGCCTAGTGCCGCTAGTTGAGTACTCGGCCGGAGGAGTGACGAGACGATGGAGAACGAGGGCAGGCTGCGGAACTACCTCAAGCAGGCGGTTGGGGAACTGCAGGACACACGCGAGCGCCTGCAGGAACTGGAGCGGGCGGCCGGCGAGCCGATCGCGATCGTCGGCATGGCCTGTCGCTTCCCGGGCGGTGTCGTCACGCCCGACGGATTGTGGGAGCTGGTGGTCGAGGGCCGGGACGCGGTCGGCGACTTCCCCACCGACCGCGGCTGGGACATCGACGGCCGGTACGACCCCAACCCCGGCGTGCCGGGCAGCTTCTACGCCCAAGGCGGTGGATTCCTGCACGACGCGGCCGAGTTCGACGCCGACTTCTTCGGGATCTCGCCGCGGGAGGCGTTGGCGATGGACCCGCAGCAGCGGCTGCTCCTGGAGACCTCCTGGGAGGCACTGGAGCGGACCGGGATGGACCCGCAGTCGTTGCGAGGCAGCGAAACCGGGGTGTTCGTCGGGCTGATGGGCCACGGCGGCCAGCGGTACGGGCTCGGCGCGGAGGAGTCCGGACAGGGCGGCGACGGGTTCGGCGGGACCGGTAGTGCGGCCAGCGTCGCCTCCGGCCGGATCGCGTACCTGCTCGGCCTGGAGGGTCCGGCACTGACGGTCGACACGGCGTGCTCGTCGTCGCTGGCCACGATGCACCTGGCGAGCCGGGCGCTGCGGATCGGGGAGTGCTCGCTGGCGCTGGCCGGCGGCGCGTCGGTGATGGCGTCCCTGGACACGTTCGTGGATTTCTCGCGCCAGCGCGGGCTGGCCGAGGACGGCCGATGCAAGGCGTTCTCGGCGTCGGCGGACGGGACCGGGTGGTCCGAGGGCGTCGGCATGGTGGTGTTGGAGCGGCTCTCCGACGCCCGGCGGCTCGGGCACCCGGTGCTTGCGGTGATCCGCGGCAGCGCGGTGAACTCCGACGGCGCCTCCAACGGCCTGACCGCTCCGAACGGGCCGTCCCAGCAGCGGGTCATCCGCCAGGCACTGGCCGACGCGAGCCTGACACCGTCCGACGTGGACGTCGTGGACGCGCACGGGACCGGCACCCGGCTCGGCGACCCGATCGAGGCGCAGGCGCTGCTGGCGACCTACGGCCGGGAACGCCCGCAGGGGCAGCCGCTGTGGCTGGGATCGTTGAAGTCCAACATCGGACACACCCAGGCCGCCGCCGGAGTCGGTGGCGTGATCAAGATGGTGTCGGCCATCCGGCACGGTGTGCTGCCCAGGACGCTGCACGTCGACGAGCCGACGCCCGCGGTGGACTGGGCGTCGGGTGCGGTGGAGCTGCTGACCGAGGCGCGCGCCTGGCCCGAGACCGGCCGGCCGCGCCGGGCCGCGGTCTCGGCATTCGGGATCAGCGGCACCAACGCCCACCTGATCATCGAGCAGGCCCCGCCTGAGCCCGAGCCGGAGTCCGAGTCGGGGCCGGGGCAGGAGCCCGGGCACGCGGCGGTGCCGCTGCTGCTGTCCGCCTCCTCGACGACGGCGCTCGCGGCCAGGGCACGGCAGGTGCACGCCCACATCACGGCGAATCCGGATACGCCCGTGGCCGGCGCGCTGGCCACCCGTGCGCCCAGACTTGTCCACCGCGCCGCCGTGACCGGCGAGGACCCGTCGGCGGGACTGCTCGCGCTGGCCGAGGGGCGGCCTTCCCCGGACGTCCTGCTCGGCGTCGCCCGCGCCCGCGGCAAGACGGTGTTCGTCTTCCCCGGCCAGGGCTCGCAGTGGTCCGGGATGGCCCTGGACCTGTACCGCGAATCGCACGTCTTTCGCGCCCGACTCGACGACTGCGCCGACGCCTTGAGACCCCTGGTCGACTGGGACCTCCTCGACGCGCTCGCCGGGCCACTGGATCGGGTCGACGTGGTGCAGCCGGCCCTGTGGGCCGTGATGATCTCGGTCGCCGAGCTGTGGCAGCACCACGGCATGGCCCCCGACGCGGTGCTGGGTCATTCCCAGGGCGAGATCGCCGCCGCATACGTTGCCGGCGCGTTGTCCCTCGCGGACTCCGCGGCCGTCGTCGCGCTGCGCAGCAAAGCCATCACGCGACTGGCCGGCACCGGCGGCATGGCGTCCGTGCAACTCCCGGCGGCCGACGTCGCGCACCGGATCGAGCGGTACGCGGGCGCGGTGGAGATCGCCGCGATCAACGGGCCCGGCAGCACGGTCGTCTCCGGTACGCCCGTCGACCTGGCCGATCTCGTCGCGTCCTGCACGGCCGACGAGATCCGCGCGCGGATCATCCCGGTGGACTACGCCTCGCACTCCGCGCACGTCGAGGCCCTGCGCGACGAGATCGTGACGGCACTGTCCGGCATCGAGCCGCGACCCACCCGGGTTCCGTTCCACTCCACCGTCACCGACGAGGTGGTGGCCGGCCCGGAGCTGGACGCCGAGTACTGGTTCCGCAACCTGCGCCGCACCGTCGGCTTCGCCGCGGGCACTCGCGCGCTGCTGGACCAGGGGCACCGGGTGTTCGTCGAGGTCAGCGCCCACCCCGTGCTCACGACCGCCATCGGCGAGACGGTCGAGGAGGCGGAGACGTCCGACGCGGTCGTGCTGGAGTCGTTGCGCCGCGACGAGGACGGGCCGACCCGCTTCCGCGCCGCCCTGGCCAAGGCGTACGTGCACGGCGTCGACGTCGACTGGCGAATTCCGCCCGCCATGGCGCAGTTGCCGACCTACCCGTTCCAACGTCGGCGCTACTGGCTGAAGGAGCTCGCCGCCGTCGGCGACACCTCGGCGCTGGGTCTGCAACGAGCCGACCACCCGCTGCTCGGCGCGGCACTGCGCACGGCGGACACGGAAATGCTCGTACTCACTGGACGGTTGTCCCGCGCCGCCCAGCCGTGGCTGGCCGAGCACGGGCTGCTCGATCGCGAGCGGGGCGAGTCGGTGCTGCTGCCCGGTGCGGCGATGGTCGAGCTCGCCCTGCATGCCGGGGACCGGGTCGCATGCGGTCACCTGGCCGAACTGACCATCCAGGCACCGGTGGTCATCGACGCCGACCTGGACCTGCAGGTGCTGATCGGCGCGGAAGCCGACGGCGGCCGGCCGGTGAGCGTGCACACCAGCCCGAGCGGGCGGGACGACTGGACCCGGCACGCGACGGGCCTGTTGACCGCGCAGGGACGCGCGACGGCCGACGACCTGACCGCCTGGCCGCCGCCGGGCGCGGTTGCCGTGCCGTTGGACGGGTTCTACGAGTCGCTGGCCGATCGTGGCTACTCGTACGGACCGGCCTTTCGTGGCGTGCGCGCCGCGTGGCAGGACGGCGACGTGATCTACGCATCGGTCGCGCTGCCGGAGGATCAGGACGTGTCCGGTTTCGGACTGCACCCCGCGCTGTTGGACGCGTCGCTGCACGCGGCCGGCCTGGCCGGGCCGGACGGCCTACGCATGCCGTTCGGCTGGACCGACGTGCGTCTGCACGCCACCGGCGCCAGGGCGGTCCGGGTGCGGCTGACCCCGGTCGGGTCGAGTTCGATGGCCGTGCTCGTGACCGACGAGGCCGGGCAGGTGGTGGCCTCGGTGGGCGAACTGGCGCTGCGGCCGGTGGAGGCGGGTGCGTTCGGGCGCACCCGGGTGGACGACTCGGCGCTGTTCGGCCTGGATATGGTGCCGGTCGAGCTGCCGGATCCGCCCGCGGAGCAGGGCTGGGTCACGCTTTCGGAAGGGCACGACCGCCCGGCCTCGCTGTCGTCGGCGACGGCCGTGTTGTGGACGTGCCCCACCGGCGAGCTCGAGGAGGTCGTCGCCCGGACGTTGGGCTTTGTGCGGGAGTGGGTCGCGGAGCGACACCTCGCGGATGTCCCGCTCGTCGTGCTCACCCGGGCGGATGAGCTCGCACACCGAGCGGTGGCCGGACTTCTGCGCACCGCGCGCACCGAGCATCCGGGCCGGCTCCGGCACCTCGACGTCGACGACCACCCGTACACGCAAGAGGCGTTGCCCGCCGCGATGGTCGCCGACCATCCGGAGCTGATCATCCGCGCCGGAGTCGGCGCGGTGCCGCGGCTGGTGCGGGCGTCCGCGTCGCCGGCGCTGCCGGCGCCCAAGGATCAGCCGTGGCGACTGTCCCTGACCTATCGCGGTGAACTGGACGGATTGTCGCTCACCGGGTGCCCCGAGGCGCTGCGCCCGCTCGCGGCGGGCGAGGTGCGGATCGCGGTGCGCGCGGGTGGGCTGAACTTCAAGGCCGTGCTGCTGGAACTGGGCATGGTGGCGCAGGACGGATGGTCGTCGCTGGGCGAGGGTGCGGGGATCGTGCTGGAGGTCGGTGCGGATGTCACCGGACTGGCCCCCGGCGACCGGGTGATGGGTCTGTTCACGGGCGGTCTGGGGTCGGTCACGATCTCCGATCGCCGGCTGGTCGTGGCGATGCCGAAGCGCATGTCCTTCGCGCAGGCCGCCGGTGTTCCGGTGGTGCATCTGACGGCCTACTACGGTCTCGCGGACCTGGCCGGACTGCGCTCGGGCGAGTCGTTGCTGCTGCACGCGGCGACCGGTGGGGTGGGTTTCGCGGCCCTGCAACTCGCCAGGCACTGGGGTGCCGAGGTGTTCGGCACCGCCAGTGCCGGCAAGCGGGACGTGCTGCGCGCCTGGGGTTTCGACGACGACCACCTCGCGGACTCCCGCAGCCTGGGCTACGCCACGCGGTTCGCGACCAGCACCGGCGGTCGCGGCGTGGACGTGGTGCTCAACGCACTGGCCCACGAGCACGTCGAGGAGTCGCTGGCCCTGCTGCCGCGCGGTGGGCGATTCGTGGAGATGGGCAAGACCGACATCCGCGACCCCCAGGAGATCGCGGAGACGTATCCCGGGGTGCGGTACCGGGCGTTCGACGTGATGGAGGCCGGGTTCGAGCGCATCGGTGAGATGCTGGAGGAGATCCGCGTCCTGTTCGACGAGGGCGCGCTGCGACCGATGCCGCTCACCACGTTCGCCGTCCACCGCGCGCCGGAGGCGTTCCGGTATCTCAGCCAGGCGCGGCACGTCGGCAAGATCGTGCTGACCTTGCCCGCGCCGCTCGACCCCGACGGCACGGTGCTGGTCACCGGCGGGACGGGGGTGCTCGGCGCACTCGTCGCCCGGCATCTGGTCGCCGAACACGGCGTGCGCCGACTGCTGTTGACGAGCAGACGTGGCCCGGCGGCCGAGGGCGCGACCGAACTGCTCGCGGACCTGCGTGCGGCGGGCGCCGAGGTGTCCGTGGTGGCATGCGATGTCTCCGACCGGGTCTCCGTGGCGGAGCTGGTCCGTTCCGCGCACCGGCTGACCGGGGTGATCCACGCGGCCGGGGTGATGTCCGACGGCGTGCTGGAGGCCCTGACCCGGGCGGATCTCGACACCGTGCTGCGGGCGAAGGCGCAGTCGGCGTGGCACCTGCACGAGCTGACCCGCGATCACGACCTCTCCCTGTTCGTGCTGTTCTCCTCGGCCGCCGGGGTGCTGGGCAACGCGGGTCAGGGTGGGTACGCCGCGGCGAACGCCTTCCTCGACGGTCTCGCGGAACATCGGCGCGGGCTGGGGCTGCCCGGCACCTCGATCGCCTGGGGTCTGTGGGCGCGAGAGAGCGCGATGACCGGCCACATGAGCGAGATCGACCGGGAACGGTTGGCCCGGATGGGTCTGGGTGCGATCACCGACGAGCAGGGCCTGGCCCTGTTCGACGCCGCACTCGACCTGCACCGTTCGGTGGTGGCGGCGGTGCCGGTCGACGTGGCCCGGCTCCGCAAGAGCGGCCGTCCGGTGCCCGACGTGCTGTTCGCACTGGATTCGGCCGCGTCGATCCGGCGCCGGGTCGTGACGGCGAGTGCGGCGACCCACGCGGACCGGCTCGTCGAGTTGCCCGAACGGCAGCGGCGCGAGGAACTGCTAAATCTGGTACGGGAGTCCGCGGCGGTCGTGCTCGGACACAGCACGGCTGCGGCGGTCGACGCGGACAGCGCGTTCAAGGAACTCGGGTTCGACTCGCTGACGGCGGTGGAGCTGCGCAACCGGCTGGGCAACGGCACGGGGCTGCGACTGCCACCGACGGTCGTCTTCGACCACCCGACACCGGCCGAGCTCGCCCGGTTCCTGGACGAACTGCTGGTGCCCACCGAGGAAACGACCGTGCGCTCGATCGTGACGGAACTCGACCGGCTCGTGGTGGCACAACTCGACGAGAACGAGCGAGGTGAGCTTGCCAGGCAGTTGCAGGAGGTGCTGCGCCGGCTCGCGGCACCCGCCGACCCAGGTGAGGAGCGCGACTTCACCGCGGCCTCCGACGACGAACTTTTCGACTTTATCGACGGCGAACTCGACACCGCGTGATCTCGCACGTCCGAACGGAAGGGGGCTGCCCGCGATGTCCAACGAGCAGAAGCTTCGAGAGTATCTGAGGCGGGTCACGACGGACCTGCAGCGTGCACAGCGGGAGCTGCGCGACGCCGAGGCCGTCGCTCGCGAGCCGATCGCGATCGTCGGAATGGCGAGCCGATTCCCGGGCGCCGCGCGCACCCCCGAGGACCTGTGGGAACTGCTCCGCGACGGCGGGGACGCCCTCACCGAATTCCCGACCGACCGCGGCTGGGACATCGACCGGCTGTCCGATCCAGATCCCGACACGCCGGGCACCACCTATCTGACGCGGGGCGGGTTCTTATCCGATGCGGGCCGGTTCGACGCCGAGTTCTTCGGGATCTCGCCGCGGGAGGCGTTGGCGATGGACCCGCAGCAGCGGCTGCTGCTGGAGACCTCGTGGGAGGCATTGGAGAACGCCCGCATCGACCCGGCCTCGCTCCGGGGCAGCTCGGGTGGCGTGTTCGTCGGCGTGATCCCGCAGGAGTACATGCCTCGCGCCGGGGAGACGCCCGCCGAGTTGGAAGGCTTCGTGCTCACCGGCGGCACCACCAGTGTCGCGTCGGGTCGGATCTCCTATGTGCTGGGTTTGTTGGGACCGGCGATGACGCTGGATACGGCGTGTTCGTCGTCGTTGGTGTCGATACACCTGGCAGAGCAGTCGCTGCGGAGCGGGGAATGCGACATCGCGTTGGCGGGCGGCGCCACCGTGATGGCCGGCCCCAGCGTGTTCGTGGAGTTCTCCCGGCAGCGCGGGCTCGCGCCGGACGGGCGCTGCAAGGCGTTCGCGGCCGCGGCGGACGGCACCGGATTCTCCGAGGGGGTGGGGGTGCTGGTGCTGGCGCGGTTGTCGGTGGCCAGGCAGCGGGGGCTGCCGGTGCTTGCGGTGATTCGTGGCAGTGCGGTGAACTCCGACGGCGCCTCCAACGGCCTGACCGCGCCGAACGGCCCGTCCCAGCAGCGGGTGATCCGTCAGGCGCTGACCAACGCCGGCCTCTCTCCCGCCGAGGTGGATGTGGTGGAGGCGCACGGCACCGGCACGCGGTTGGGTGATCCGATCGAGGCGCAGGCGCTGCTGGCCACGTATGGGCAGGCGCGTTCGGCCGGTTCGGACGATCAGCCGCTTCTGTTGGGCTCGTTGAAGTCGAATATCGGGCATACCCAGGCCGCGGCGGGGGTGGCCGGGGTGATCAAGTTGGTCAT
>NZ_JBEXCV010000043.1:0-58618 GCF_040605455.1 Embleya sp. NPDC005575
GGACCGGCCGGGCGCGCGGGGTGGGGCGGTTTTTAGTTTAAAAAACAAAAAACCACCCCCGTGGGCCGCGGGGGCGCCGCCCCCCCCGCCCCCCCCCCCCGGCCATTTCGGCGGTTCCCGGCGAGCCCGTGCCCACACCGGCGCCCGGCGGCCGGCCGGTCACGGCGTGGCGTGAATGCCCTGGTAGAGCCCTCGAATGGCGTGGATTCGGCTCCTCAAGGCGTGATCACCAATGCGACGATCTGGTGATCGACGGGGGCTTCCGCGTGGTGCGGCGGCGTTTCCCCTCGCGACCGGAAGGGATCACCCTCGTGGACTCGCTGGATCTGAAGACGGTGCGCACCAGCCTCGAAGGGGCGGTACTGCACGTGCGGTTGGCCCGGCCGGAGGGAGGCAACGCGCTCGACGAGCAGATGTTGGACGACCTCCTGGCAGTGCTTTCCCACCTGCGTACGCGCGATGACGTGCGCGTGCTCGTCCTGTCCGGGGAGGGGGATTCCTTCTGCCTCGGCGGTGATCGCGGCGAGTTCCTACGCCTGGCGGCCGAGGATCCCGGCGGGCCGGCCGTGCGCCGGATCGGCGACAAGGCGCGGTCGGTATGCGAAGGGCTGGCCGCGGCAGATCCGGTCACCATCGCGCGCGTTCACGGCCAGGTGGTCGGGGCGGGGCTGGCCCTGGCGGTCTTCTGCGACCTGCGGGTGGGCGATATCGAGACACGGTTTCGGATGCCGGAGCTGGCCCTGGGGCTGCCGACCGCGTGGGGCGGCGCGATGGCCCGACTCATCGGCGAGGTCGGCGCCGCCCGCATCCGCGAACTCGTATTGACCGCAGACGCGTTCGATGCCCACACCGCACATCGGTTGTCGATCCTGCACCAGGTCGTGCCGGCCGACGAGCTCGATGCGGCGGTGAGCCGCTGGGTCAAGCCCGTGGTGCGCAGGCCCGTCGCGGCACTGCACGCGTCGAAGACGCTGATGAACGCCTACAGCCGGAGCGACCGGTTCGGTGATCTGTCCATGCTCGACGGCCACTTCCTGTCGGCGTTCCTGGGCGCCGGAATCGCGCGCTGACGCCGACGGGGCCGGTCGCGTCGGTGTGACGCGACCGGCCCCGTCATGCGATCGCTCAGCGCACGCTCACCGGCATCCGGATGATCCGGCGAAAGGCCAGCCGGGGCTCCCAGGTGGGCGGTGCCACGACCCGCAGCGCGGGCAGGCGACGCAGGATCGTCTCGAGCAGCACACCGGCCTCCAGGCGGGCCAGGCTCGCCCCGATGCAGTAGTGGATGCCGCCACCGAAGGAGATGTGCCGGGCCCGACGTGTGACGTCGAAGGCGTGCGCGTCGGGCGTCACGGCCGGGTCGTGATTGGCCGCGCCCAGCATCGTGTGCACGACCTCGCCCCGGGCGATGGGCATGCCGCCCAGGACCAGGTCCCTACCCGCGTGGCGGGTGGTCACGTGGATCGGCGGGTCGTAGCGGAAGACCTCCTCGACGGCATCGGCCAGGGCCGCCGGGTGCGTGCGCAGCCACTCCCGCTGCCCCGGGTGCCGGTCGAAGGTCCAGATCATCGTGGACAGCAGCGTGGAAGTGGTCTCCAGGGACGCGATGACCACGAACATGGCGAGCGAGTAGACGTTCTCGTCCGCCAGTTCCCGATCCGGCTCCAGCGCGTCCCAGGCGCGCAGCCACCCGGAGATCACGTCGTCGCCGGGGTTCGCACGGCGGCGCGCGACCAGGGCGGTGAAATACTCGCGCAACCCCCGGATGGCGTCGTCCGCCGCCAGGAGCTGCCGTTTGGTGGGCAGCAACTCCTGGGCGTACGCCTGCGCGTGGGTCAGTGCGCGCAGCAGGTCGAAGTCCTCGGCCGGCAGGCCCAGCCAGTGCCCGACGGTGGCCACCGGCAGTTGTTCGCCGACGAGTTCGGCGAAGTCCGCGTCCGCGCCTTTGGCGTGCTCGATCAGGGTGTCGAGCAGTGTGTTCGCCACCCGTTGCACCGTCGGGCGCAGCGCTTCGAGGGTGCCGCGGTCGAAGATGTTGTTGACGGATCTGCGGATTCGGGTGTGCTCCGGCGGATTGAGTGCCACCAGGGTCTGTTCGAGTTCGCGGGACGACGGTGTCGACCAGCGCGGGCCGTCGGTCTGTCGGGCGCGCCACGCCCGGTCCAGAGCGAGCCAGTCAGGGCTGCGCAAAACCTCGTCGCACGCGCGGTAGCCGGTCACCAGGAACCCGCCCCAGGGTGCGGGCACCACGTCGCCCATCTCCCGTAGACTCGCGTACAGCGGTAGGGGGTCCGCCTGGCCGGCCACGGAGCGTAGCCGGGACAACAGGGCGACGACACTTCGGCTGTCGATGACGGTGGTGGGCGCTGAAGACTGCACGACGGCTCCTTCGAACTCGACACGAGGTCAACTGACGACTCGGCACAGCGTTGATCGATCGGCCGCCCCGGGTGTGGGCGGTCGACGGTGAAGGGTGTCTGCGGTTGTCGGGCGGGGCGTTCGACGCAGGCGTCTTTCCCGCCCCGCTCGAAGGCGCCGGTGCCCGGCCCGGGAGAGAGCGACTCTCCCGGGCTGTGGCACCGGCACCGGTGGTGGCCGGCCCCGCCTGGTGTGGCGGGTCAGGGTGCGGCTATTGGCCTCGCCACCAGTTCAGGAACGAGCTCCATACCCCGCCCTTGCGCGCGCCGGGGTCCGGGCGCTCGGGGGCGGTGGCGGAGCGTGCGGGCGCCTGACCCGCCGGCCGAGGTACGGTGCGCGGCGGGATGGGCGTGAAGCGGGCCGGCAGCGCGGTGAGCGCCCGGTTGAAGGGGCCGGGACGCCAATCCAACTCCGCGACCGGAACGGCGAGTTCGAGGTCCGGCAGGCGGTTGAGCAGCTTTTCGATCGCGGCGGTGGCGATCAGCCAGGCGGAGTCCTTGGCCGGGCAGGCGTGCGGCCCCGCGCTCCAGGCCAGATGAGAGCGGTTGTTCGGCCTGCGGCCGTCCGCGAACAGGGCGGGGTCGCTGTTGGTCGCGGCGAAGCTGATCACCACCGGGGTGCCCCGGCGGAGCGTGACGCCCGCCAGGTCGACGTCCCGTACCGGGTAGTGCACCGCGTAGTTGGCCATCGGGGGGTCGGTCCACAACACCTCGTCGAGCGCGTCCTCGACGGACGCTCCGCCGCCGAACAGGCTGACCGAGAACCGCTCGTCGGAGAGGATCAACCGCAACCCGTTGGCGATCAGGTTGCGTTGCGGTTCGGTGCCGGCGCTCATGAGCATGACGAGTTGGTGGATCATCTCCTCGTCGTTGAGCCGGTTGGGGTGGGCCATCAGCCACGAGGTGACATCGGAGCCGGGCTGTTCGCGTTTGAGCGCGACGAGTTCGACCAGGGCGCCGGTCAGCAGGTGGTTGGCCGCTTCCGCGTCCCCGACCGCGTCGAAGATGCCGGCGATGCCCGCGACCAGGCGGTCGCCCAATTCGGGCGGACTGCCGAAGAGTTCGCTGAACACCAGGAGCGGCAGGGTCTTGGCGTAGGAGTTCAGCAGGTCGACGCTGCCGGTGCCCGCCCACTGGTCGACCAGGTAGTCCGAGCTGCGTTCGACGAAACGGCGCAGCTGGTAAGGGTCGATCCGGTCGAGGCTGTCGGTGACGGCCTGGCGCAGCCGCAGGTGCTCGGCGCCGTCGGTGAACAGGCAGTTCGGCCGGTGCATCATCATGGGCACGACCGGGCTGTCGGCGGGGACCGTGCCGTCCGCCAGCGCGAGCCAGCGTCGGGGGTCCTTGGCGAACAGTTCGGGGGAGTGCAGGACGCGCAGTGCGGCGGCGTGGTCGGTGACCAGCATCGCGTCCACCCCGGGTGCCAATTCCACCGATCCCGCCACGCCCTGTCGACGCAGGTGTTCGTACACGGCGCGGGGGTCGGCGGAGAACGCCTTGTCGTGCAGCGGGACGGCCCCGCCGGCGTGGTGTGCGGGGCAGCCCGGGGGCGGTGTGGGGTGATCGCCGGAAGAGGGTGCCGGACGATCGAGTGGGCCAGTGTTCACACGAGTTCCTTGGATGCCCGGAGCTGGAGGTAGCGGACGAGGGCCATCAGGGCCTCGGTCGAGGAGGCGCGGTCGCGGGCGTCGCAGGTGACCAGCGGCGTCTCCGGCAGCAGGTCGAGCGCGGTGCGCAGCTTCTCCAGGGGATGTTCGACGGCGCCGTCGAACCGGTTGATGGCGACGGCGTACGGCACGTCGTATTCCTCCAACAGGCCGATGACGTCGAAGGATTGGTCGAAGCGCTGGGGGTCGATCAGGACGAGGGCGCCGAGTGCGCCGAGGGTCATGTCCTTCCACACCTGGGCGAAGCGCTGCTGCCCGGGCGTGCCGAAGAGGTAGAGCACGAGTCGGTCGCTGAGGGTGAGTCGGCCGAAGTCCAGGGCGACCGTGGTGGTGGTCTTGCGGCCCGCGCCCGTCAGGTCGTCGACGTGTGCGCCGGCCTGCGTCATCGTCTCCTCGGTACTGAGGGGCCGGATCTCCGACATGGTGCCGACGAACGTGGTCTTGCCGACGGCGAAGTGCCCGACCACCAGGATCTTCGCCGCGACCTTGACGGAGTCGGCCAGGTAGACGTCGGTGGCGCCGCCGCTAGAGACGGGCGAGTCCATCCAGCACCTCCTGTAGAAGTTGGGTCTTGGGAAGCTCGGCGGTGGGGATGGGTCGGCGGGTGGCCACCAGGCCGGTGTCCATGAGGTCGGACAGCAGCACCTTGACCACGCCGATGGGCAGTTTCAGGTGTGCGGCGACCTCGGCGACCGAGAGGATCCCGCCGCGACACAGGTCGAGCAGGCGCGTGCTTTCGGGGTCGAGGATGTGCGGGGACTGGTCGCCGGGCAACGCGATCACCAGACTGACCAGGTCCAGACCCTCGCGGGTCGGGTGGCCGCGGCCGCGGGTGATGACGTAGGGGCGTACTAAGTCGGGGGCGTCGGTTTTCGCTGTGGGATCGTTGGTCATACCGAATGGTCCGCATTCCGTCGGGGCGGGCTGGTCAGTTCCTTTCCGAGTTGGCGAACCAGCTGTTGCATGCGGAACGTGATGATTTCCATGTCCACGTTCTGCGTGGCCGATACAGCCAGATAGGCGCCGGGACCGGCCGCCACCAGGAAGATGAATCCGTCGCCGAACTCGACGAGCGTCTGACGCCACGGCGTCTCGGAATCGCCGATGAACTCAGCCGTGCTTCGGCTGATCGATTGCAGCCCGGACAGCGCCGCGGCCTGACGATCGGCTTCGTCCCGGGATATCCCGTCGGAATGTGCGCGCAATATTCCGTCCGCGGACAACAGGATGGCGTGCCGCGCCTCCGGGACCTTGAGGGCGTCGTTGAGAATCCAGGCCAGGTCGTTGTTCATCGGTTTTCTTGCCCTTTGTCGTCTGTTTCGGGAACGCGGCCGGAGCGGGTTCCGCGCAGGAACGCGCCCATCAGCCCCGCCGTCTCCGCGTCCGATCGGTCGGCGGCCTCGGTCGGCGCCGGTTGGTGCGTGCGGTCGACCTGCAGCGGGGCCCGGCGGCGGCGCTGCGGCAGTTCTCCGTCCAGGGCGGCGGTTCCTTCGTCGGCGACGGGAGCGGTGGTTGCGGGTGTGGCGGGCCGGGCTTCGCCGGTCGCGGCGCGGGGGACGCGGGCAACGCGACGCTGCGCGGGGACCGGGGCGGGCTCGACGTCGACGGCGGTGGTGAGCAGTTCGGAGGGGAGCATCACCACCGCGCGCATGCCGCCGTAGGGCGATCGGGTGTCCACCGAGACGGTGAAGCCGTATTGGGCGGCGAGCATGCCGATGACGGGGAAGCCGAACTGGGGCGGGTGTCCCAGCCGGGTGATGCCCACCGGCTCGGTGGCGTCGAGGTAGCGGGCCGCGCTCTGCCGGGCCTCCTCGTGCATGCCCACGCCCGCGTCGTCGACCATGACGCACACCCCGTTGGGTACGGTCTGGAAATTGATTTCGACGGTGGTGTGCGGTGGGGAATAACTGGCGGCGTTGTCGAGGAGTTCGGCCACCGCGAGCGCGACCGGCTCGACCGCCCGGCCGATGACGGCGACGTTGGATTGCATCCGGATCTCCACGCGGAGGTAGTCGCGGATGCGGCCCTTCGCGCCGCGCATGACGTCGTACAGCGGTGCCGCGGCGCGTTGGCGTCCGGTCCACCCGCCGCAGAGTGCGGCGATGACCTGGGCGCGGCGGCCGAATTGCGAGTTCATGTGGTCGATCGCCAGCAGGTCCTGGAGCAGTTGCGCGTCGACGTAGTTGTTCTGCATGTCGGAGATCGCCAACTGCTGTTCCCCGGCCAGCGCCTGGAGGGTGCGCATGGCGGCCTTCAGCGCGTTCTTGGCCGAATGGTCGGCGCGGTCGCGGGCGTCCTCGACGGCGGTGGTGAACATCTCCACGACCGTCTCGATGTTTTGTGCGTACGGCGTGGCACGAAGTTCCGAGTGGAGGAGGAGCGATCCCTTGAGTCGTTCCCCGGTCTCGACCAGGGCCGGCAGCAACACCCGGACGACATTGTCGATCTCGTCGTCGCGCATGCGCACGTCCTCGGCCAGCAGGCGATTCCTCTCCCTCAGGTCCCTGACGGTTATTCGGCTGCGGGCCACGTAAACGGCCGCGGCACAGGTGCCGGCCACCCCGTACCAGAGTGCGGGGTCCTGTACAAAGTTCATTCCCACGGTCCTCGTCGCGCAATCAGGCGGGCAACGGCGCGCGCAGCGAGTGGATTTCGGCGTCGTCCGTGTGCACGAGGCGCGCCACACGGTCTCCGTCCGGCGCATCGCGGATAGCGCGACCCGCCCGCTGCACGTATCACTCTCCGCTGCTCTCTCGTCGATGGGGCGTAGCGAGTGTAATGGCGTCGACTTCCCCGTTCCCGGGGACGATGACACTTCTTCTTTCGCGTCGGCTACCCGCGGGTGATCATTCCCGGGATCGGGATATATGTCCGGTATATCGATTGATGGCAACCGAATTCGATGCGTCGAGCGTCGGGGGCGAATACTCGGGAAACCGGCCGGACGGGCGGGGGAAATGGTCTGAATGCATGGGTCATTCGGAGCATTGCGACCATTGCGACCGCCGAAACCCGGGCGCGTCGCAGGAGAAGCGGACGGCATCACGCCCCACCCGCCGAGCGCCGACGGCCCCGCTCGGCGGGCAGTCCGAGGAGATGCTGTGAGGATGTTCACGCACTGGGGACCCGATCGGCACAAAGTTCACGGCGGATGCCGGGGTGCGCGCGGCCCGGCTTCTCGTCCGGGAGCTGCCATGGCCGGTCGGTTGCCTCGATACCGGCCCGGAGCCGTCGACTTCGCCACGACGCGCATGGCGCTGCTTCAGCGGTTCGCTGACGCGGGCCCTGACGCCGGCGGCAAGGCAACGACTTCCGAACGGGTCCGGAGTCATCGTCCCGCCCGTCCGGCCCCCACGACACGCCGGTCGCCGGGTAGTGGCCGGCATGCGCCCGGCACGTCAAGGACGGCACTACGGTCGACCACATATCGGGACACATCCGAGCCACGTCGCCGGCCCGCCCCGTCCGGCGCCGTCCCCCACCCCCGAACCCCCTTTCGATCAGGGCGTGATGGCCGAGCCGAGCCGTCGACCGCGCGCCCGCCACGTCACAGTCACCGAGTGCCGAGACAGACCCGAGGTGACGAGGTGAGCAGGAGGAACTCGACATGCCCGGAGCAGACGCCGAGGTGGACGTATTGATCGTGGGTGGCGGGCCCGTCGGGCTCACCGCGCGAGCACTGCTGGAACGCTGGGGCGTACGGGTACTGCTGGTCGAGAAGCGCCGCGAGCTGTCCCCGTTTCCACGCTCGCGACTGGTCAACGTGCGCTCGATGGAGATCTATCGTCAACTCGGGCTCGCCGACGAGATCACGGCCGCCGCGTTCGCACCCGAGTACGCCCGCATCCGCTTCCGCGACACGCTGTACGACCGCGACTTCGCCACAGCGGCGATGGTCGGGGTCAACGCGCCGGTACCCGAGAGCCCCGTGATCGGCGTGCTCACCTCGCAGGATCGGTTGGAACCCATCCTGCTCGGCGCAGCCACCGCACACGTGCGGTTCGGCGTCGAGGTCATCGGCCTGACCGAGGGCCCCGACGGCGTCGTGGCCTCGCTCGTCGACCACCGGCGCGGGGGCGAGATTCGCGCCCACGCCCGCTACGTACTCGCCGCGGACGGCGCGAACTCCACCGTCCGGCAACTGCTCGGAATCGACACCACCGGCCCGGGAGTGCTGGGGGACTTCACCACCGTCGTATTCGACGCCGACCTCAACCGCTGGTGCGCGCACCAGCCCGCCGGGGTCTACGTCACCGCGCACGGATCGTTCCTTCCGCTCTACCCCGAAGGGGGATGGGCCTGGTTCGGTGTCACGCCCGAGGACGCCGCGCACGCCGACTGGCCCGACCTCGTTTCGCACGCCCTCGGTCCCGGTGCCGACGTACGGGCCGACGTGTTGCGGGTTCAGCACTGGGTCATGAACGCGTTCGTCGCCGAACGCTATCGGCACGGCCGGACCCTGCTGGTCGGCGATGCCGCGCACGCGCTCCCGATCACCGGCGGCCTGGGCATGAACGTCGGCATCGGCGACGTACACAACCTGTGCTGGAAACTGGCGGGTGTTCTGCACGGGTGGGCAAAACCAAGCCTGTTGGAGTCCTACGAGACGGAACGACAACCCGTTGCCCACCGGACGCTCCACCAGGCGGTGGCCAACACTCGCCTGATGCTCCAAGTCCAGACCCGGCGCCGGAACCAGCTGCAAACCGGCGAAGCAGCGACGGCCAGGATCGAACTTCCCTGGTCGGAACAGTACTTCGCTCAACTCGGTCTCGTACTCGGCGTCAGCTACCGCTCCGGTGCCGTCCTCGCCGACGGCAACGGCACGCCACCCGAGCCCTCGGCACGTGGCACCGACTACATCCCCTTCGCAGCGCCGGGCCACCGCATGCCCCACCTCCGACTCACCGACGATCGCTCCACGCTCGACGCCTTCGGCGAATGGTTCACCCTGCTCACCCCGAACCCCGCCCAATGGGAGCAACACACCACGCCACAGCCGCTGCGCATCGAGACGCTGCCCGCCGAGCACGCCGAGTTCTGCGGCCTCGGCCCGCACGGAGCCCTGCTCATTCGACCCGACGGCCACATCGCCGCCTGCCGGCCCGACCGCCCATCGAGCGACAGCAGCCTCCTCGACGCCCTCACCACGATCACCCGCTCGACAGCCCCCTGACAGCCCGGCACACCGCTCGAAAAGGACGTCCCCCGCTCATGGCAGCCTCGACTCGTGACCTCGCTCCACGTGAATCACGCGGATCACAGCGAGTATCTGGTTGGCTACGGTCGAGACGCGGCGAGCGCGTCCACGACACCGGAGGCAGTGATGAGCAGCGCCACGGCGGACCAGGCGGAAGAGCGCACCAACCCCGCGACGAGGCTGGACTTCGCGCCCGGCCAGATCGTCCAGGAGATCGGCTACGACGAGGACGTCGACCATGACCTCCGCGAGAGCATCGAATCGCTGACCGGTCAGGACCTGGTCGACGAGAACTACGACGATGTCGCCGACGCCGTACTCCTTTGGTTCCGCAGCGAGGACGGTGACCTCACGGACGCACTGGTCGATGCGATCGGGCTGCTTGAGGACGGTGGCCTGATCTGGATCCTCACCCCGAAGAAGGGCCGGGACGGATACGTCGAGCCCGGCGACGTCAGCGACGCCGCGCACACCGCGGGCCTCGGCCATACCGAGTCCGTCGGCGTGGGCAAGGACTGGAGCGGCTGCCGCCTCGTCAACGCCAGGTGACAGCCACTCGGGTCCGCTCCGGCCGGCCGAGGAGATCGCCTCGCGTGCACGTGGACGCGTGAGGCGCTCTCGTCGGCCCGCCGGTTCGCGGGCGGGAGTCGGCGACGGGACACGGTCTCGGAACGCCTGGCCGCTGCGGCCGCTGCGTCGGTGGCCTGCTCTACCCGGTCCTGCTCCGGTAGGGGCAGGCCAGTTGGGACAGGATCGCCTGTGCCATCAGATCTTCGGGGCCCTTCAGCGCGTCCGCCAGTTCGCGGTCGAGGGGGAACACCGTCTCCGCCGCGACGTTGTCCTGCACGATCCGGGCCAGGTTGTCGAGGGCGACGAAGACGGCATCGGCGGGCGGCTGGGCCGTCGGGAGGTCGATCAGGTGCGAGTCGGCGTTCGCGGGGTCCATGAAGCGCTTGACGATGATCGAGTTCTGGTTGAGAGCGGATGTCGTCCAGATCGACAGAACGACGATGTACAGCCCGGGCCAATCCGCCGCGCCGACCTGGTCGCGCCAGCGCGTCATGAGCGCTTCCACGCCCTCGATCTGAGCCTGCGCCGCATGTTCGATGTTGATGGCGATGTCGTTCGTCAACCTGCTCGTGTAGCTCTCGAACGACGTCATGTCGATGGAACTCCGTCGCACCGACGCGTCGACGAACTCGAGCGACGCGTCGAGGATTCGCGTGCTCGATGCTTCGAGCCCGTGTGGCATGCGTGCGTCGCCGAGTTGCCGGCGGGCGCCGGCCAGGGTGGTGGCGAACGAGCGAAGCGGACCCAGCCAGTCGGTCGTTCCGGGCCCTTTGAAGGCCACCATGTCCAGGTCGTGTCGGTCGAGGCGCGTCGAGCCGGGGAGGTCCGGGATCCGGTGGCTCAGGTACGGCGCGATGATCGAGTAGATGCCGAGGGGCGCGTGGGCGATCGACTTGGCCGACTCGAACATGTCGGATACCGGGTGCAGGGATTCCTGCGCTCCGTCGTGGATGAGGGTGTATCGGCCGCCCCGGTAGTCGTTCTGGACGATGATGACCGGGCTCAGCTGGTGGATCAGTTCGGCCCGGAGCGCGTCGTAGTACGTCCGGGTGTCGGTGTCGATCGCGAAGATCGCGTTGCGGGCCTCGCCTTGCTGCGCGAGCGGATCCGGGTCCCGAGTGTCCGCGTCGGGGTCCGCGATTGGGTCCGCGTCCGCGTTCGGGTCTGCGTCCAAGGCCGGGTCTGCGTCCGTCGAGGCCGCGGCTGGGCCGGCGCCGAGGAACGTCATGGCACCGGCGGTGGTGACGCCGCCGAGGAACTCTCGTCGTGTGGTCAATGTCCGCCCCTCCCCGTGCGCGCCTCGATCAGGCGATCGATCGCCGTGGCCGTGGGGGCCGGAATCCGTACCGGAGCGTCGACTTCACCGACGTGGCAACGGTCTCCCGGTATCCCGGAGACCGCGCGAAGCGCTGCGACGCGACGCGGTTCCGCCCCGAACTCCCCACGTCGGGTCAACGGCTCCGTAACGGAGTAGGACACGGTCTCGGTCCCGAAAATGCCACGACGGACGGTGCCGTACGCATCGCGACGGACGGGCCGAACGCCCGTCCGTCGCGGGTGGCTTCCCTCAGTCGAGCGGGCGGCGCCGTCGCGGCGACGGGTCGCCGGTGCGTACCCGTGGTCCGGGCCGGATCACTCCTGCTCATCCTCGCTGTGGGCGTAGAGCTTGAGCACAGGGACGCCCACCTTGTGGCGGGCCCGGCTCGCCCAGTCCCGGTGAAAGAACTCCTCGACCAGGTGCGGGGCGGTCAACACGACCACCTCGTCGGCGCCGACCTCCTCCACGACCGATCGCAGGACATCCAGTGGGTGGCCGTCGACGACCTGGCCGATGGCCTCGCAGCCGGCCTCGCGCAGCAGGCGGAGTGTGTGTTCCAGCGCGAGGGCGGCGGGCCGTCGGGCATCCTCGCCCTCGGGCTCGTCGCCCTCGTGGACCGCCTCTTCCAGTTCACCGAGGGCGACGTCGTCGATGGTGCGCAGAAGTCGGTCCTCCGAGCCCCGCGCGTTCATCAGGACGACGAACGACATTTTCTCGTCGTGGAGGGTGGTGACGAAGTCGACATCTGTCATGGACAACGGTTGCTCGACCATCAGGACGCTCGTGAACACGGCGGACCTTCCCTCGGCGCACCCGAACCGGCGCGGACGGGGAGTAAGGATAGCGACCCCGATCGCTCCTGCTCCCGACCTTCGGCAAGGTCACGACCGGCGCGTCGTCCCTTCGGTCACCCGCCGCACGCCGTGCGTCGCGGGCGCGTCGAGCGTGAACCTCCGGTCCGGCAGGCCCAGGCTCGGTGCAGTTCGACGGCCCGGAGGCCGGCTCGACGCCGGCGTGCATGGGCAACAGTCCGACGGCCGCGAGGGCGGCGAGGGTGAGCGTGCCGATCACGAGACCGGCGCCGGTCAGGGCCACCGGCGGCAGGCCGGTGTCGATGTCCGCCGCGATGAGGAAGTACGCCGTCAGGCCCACCATCGCCGCGAGCGCCCAGGCCATGCCCGACCATGCCAGGTCGGCGCCGGAGATCAGATCGACGGCCGACACCAGGCCGGCGGCCGCCATGCCGGCCCCGGCCAGGGTGTACGGCCGCGGGCGCTGGCCCCGGCGCGCCCACAACCACACCACGACGGCCGCCGGGGCGGTGTACTCGATGAGCAACGCCGGTGCGACGTCCATGGTGGTGACGGCGGAGAAGAAGCAGAACTGCGCGCCGGCCAGGCCCAGTACGCCGTACACCAGCACGGTGTGGGCCTGCGCACGCAGCCGATGCCAACGGCCGCGCAGGGACGCGGCGGCGAACGGTGCCACGACGAGCGCGGCGATGCCGACCCGGGCCCCGCAGCTCACGCTTCGGGGTTCCCATGCGGGGTAGGAGCCGGGCACCCGTGGTCGGGCACGGCCCCGGACCGATGTCGATCCGGAGAGGTACCCCGCCGATGCCCACCACCCGCCATGAGGAACTCCGCGCTGCGATCACCGCCGCCCGCGGGGCACTCGCCGCCCATCCCGACGCCGCGACCGCTCCGGCCCTGGTCGACCTGATCGCGGCCGCCGAGCCCTTCGCCAACTTCGCCCCCGCCGTACCACCGCCCGCGCCGCGCGTGAGCAGACGGGCGAGCCGATCCGTGGCGCGGTCCTCGGAACGGTGGGACGCCGACTCCGACCACGTGGGCGTGGTGATCGAGGATCCGGTCGACGACAAAGCTCGCGGCTCGGTTCCCCACCTGCGACAGGCGGACCCGGGCAGCTGCGACCGGCAGCCGCTGATGCGCCTCGACCGGGACGATCGTGCCGTCGGCGACGACGTCGACACGCCCATGGTCACACCCCCGGACCGGGGAGGCGTCGTTCACGCGTTCTCGCGGCCCTGGAGTTCGCTGACGTGGCGGGCGCTCGTGATGACGACGAAGGGGTGGCCCCGGGCGGTGTTCCCGCCGTCGATGTGGAGCTCGCCCTCGGTGCCGACCGGCATCTTGGGACCGTCGGGGATCACCGCACTCCAGGTGAACGGGTAGGCGAGCCAGGCCACCGGCCCGTCGTGCAGGGCGAAATCGACCTGCAGGTGATCCAGGCGGCACGGTGAGACGGCCGTGCGCCTCGACGATCTCCATCCTTCGAGTCCGACCCCGTTTCGGCGGTGAGCCCCTACGTGGGCGTCGACCTTGAGCTGAAGCTCTGAATAATGGTTCACTGTTTACATGGCGTATCGCAAGTCACCCGCCGAACACGACCGCCTGAACGCGGCCCGCGAACACCTGGTCGAGCAGGCCACCACCGTGGTCGCCGACGTGGGCTGGGCCAATGCCTCGGTGACGGCGGTGGCTGCCGCTGCGGGCATGTCGGCCGGCTCGGTCTACCAGCACTTCCCGTCCAAGGCCGCCCTGGCGGTCGAGGTCTTCCGCCGGGCCTCCGGGCGCGAACTGGAGGTCCTGGGCAAGGTCCTGCACGACGCGGACGGCGATGCCGCGCACCGCCTCGCGCAGGGTGTCGCGGTGTTCGCCCGCCGTGCCCTGGAACGGCGCGGCCTGGCATACGCCCTGCTCGCCGCGCCCGCCGAACCCGCCGTGGGCGAGCAGCGGCTGGAGTTCCGCCGTCGCTACCGAGAGCTGTTCGCGCGAGTGGTCCGCGAAGGCATGGCCGCCGGGCTCATGCCGGCCCAGGACCCGGAGATCACCGCCGCCGCCCTCACCGGCGCGATCGGCGAGGTCCTGGTCGACCCGCCGGCCGCGCCGGCCCAGGAGGCCGCCGAGGACCTCGTCGCCGAACTGACCGCGATGTCCCTGCGCTGCGCGGGCGCCCGCGTCGACGCACGTTCCGTCCATCCAGGAGGTTCCCGATGACCGTGATGGCAACGCCGCCGCAGCGCAGCAACCCGACCGCCCGCACCCACGAAGTCACCAACCAGCCCCCGCCGCTCGTCGGACACGACGTCGCCGACGACCCGGTGCTACTCGAGGGCATCCGGCGCGAGGGCGCCGAGTGGTACGAGGCGGACCTGCACCGGGTCGGGCGGCTCGCCGGCAGCGAGGAGGTTCGGCTCCAAGCGGAGCAGGCCAACCGCTGCGAGCCGGTGCTGCACACCCACGACCGCTACGGCAACCGCATCGACGAGGTCGAATTCCACCCCGCCTACCACCAGTTGCTGGATGTCGCGGTACGCGAGGGACTGGCCGCGGCCCCCTGGGCCGACCCCCGTCCGGGCGCCCACGTGGCCCGCGCGGCCGGGTTCATGGTGTGGACCACCCCCGAGGCCGGGCACGGCTGCCCCATCTCGATGACCTACGCCGTCGTCCCGGCACTGCGCGCCACCCCCGAACTCGCGGCGGTGTACGAGCCGTTGCTCACCAGCCGCAGCTACGATCCCGGCCTGCGCGCGCCCGCGTCCAAGCGCGGCCTGCTCGCCGGCATGGGGATGACCGAGAAGCAGGGCGGCACCGACGTCCGCAGCAACACCACGACCGCCACCGAACACGCCGACGGTACCTGGCGGTTGCGCGGCCACAAGTGGTTCACCAGCGCCCCGATGAACGACCTGTTCCTGGTCCTCGCCCAGACGCCCGGCGGCCTGTCCTGCTTCCTGGTACCCCGGGTGCTCCCCGACGGCAGCCGCAACACCTTCCGCATCCAGCGGCTCAAGGACAAGCTCGGCAACCGCAGCAACGCCAGCAGCGAGCCCGAGTTCGACGACACCGTCGCCTGGCTGGTCGGCGCCGAGGGGCAGGGCGTGCGCACCATCATCGACATGGTCACCATGACCCGGCTCGACTGCGTCCTCGGCTCCGCGTCCGGCACTCGCGCCGCCCTGGCGGAGGCCGCCCACCACGTGCGCCACCGCTCGGTGTTCGGCCGCAAGCTGATCGACCAGCCGCTGATGCGCAACGTGATCGCCGATCTCGGCGTGGAGTCGGAGGCCGCGAGCACGCTCGCCCTGCGCGTCGCCGGTGCCGTCGACCGGGCCGAGCGCGGCGACACCCACGAACGCGCCTTCCTGCGGCTGGCCACCGCGGTGGCCAAGTACTGGGTGTGCAAGCGGCAGCCCGCGGCCGTCGTCGAGGCGCTGGAATGCCTGGGCGGCAACGGATACGACGAAGCCTCGGGACTGCCGCGGCTGTATCGCGACGCTCCGCTCAACGGCATCTGGGAGGGCTCCGGCAACGTCCAGGCGCTCGACGTCCTGCGCGCGCTGCGGCGCGAACCCGAATCCCTGGACGCGTTCGCCGCCGAAATCGACGCCGCGTCCGGCGCCGACGCCCGCCTCGACACCGCCTGGCGCGCGCTCCGTGACGAACTGGTGCCGACACCGGACATCGAACTGCGGGCCCGCCGCCTGGTCGAACACATGGCCCTGGTCCTACAGGGCTCCCTGCTCGTACGGCACGCGCCGGCCGCCGTCGCCGACGCCTTCTGCGCCTCTCGCCTGACCCCCGAACGCGGTCTGGCCTTCGGTACCATGCCCGGCGGCCTGGATCTGGCCCCGATCCTGGACCGGTTGCCGGGACGCATCGGCTGACGCGCGGGCCGCCTCCGACGGCCGGCCGTCGGAGGGCGTGGGCATTGGGCCCCACCGATTTCGCGCCGACCCCGGACGGGATGCTTCGGTCACGGTGTCCGCACCGGTGCGGGTGCGCGGACCTCGATTTTCCATCGCGGTGTTTCGGGACGCACAGTGGAGATGGTCGACACAGCGGTCGGCCGTAACCCTCCGTGCAACCGTCGATCACTTCCCAGCCCGTTACAACACCGTCATTCCGGGCAGCCACGCAGTAGTGGCTGCTTCCCGCCCGGTGTCCGAAGAGGTGACGTGATGACGAATCCGCTCGGCATCGCCCAACAACTGATCGCCGCACACCTGGTCGACGGCTCGATGGTCCCCGGCACGGAGATCGCCCTGCGGATCGACCAGACGCTGTGCCAGGACGCCACCGGCACGTTGGTGATGCAGGAACTCGAAGCGCTCGGCGTGGACCGTGTCCGCACCGGGCTGAGCGCGCAGTACGTCGACCACAACATCGCCCAGGCCGACGAACGCAACGCCGACGATCACCTGTTCCTGCGCTCCGCCGCCCAGCGGTTCGGGTTGTGGTACTCCAAGCCCGGCAACGGCGTCTCACACCCCGTCCACATGCAGCGCTTCGGCGTGCCCGGCGCGACCCTGCTCGGCTCCGACTCGCACACCTGCGCGGGCGGCGCGCTGGGCATGCTCGCGATCGGGACCGGCGGCCTGGACGTCGCCCTCGCGATGGCCGGAGAACCGTTCCACCTCACCATGCCGCAGATCTGGGGCATCCACCTGGACGGCGAGTCGGCGGACTGGGTCAGCGCCAAGGACGTGATCCTGGAACTGCTGCGCCGCCACGGCGTCAAGGGCGCACACAACCGGATCCTGGAGTACCAGGGACCCGGGCTCGCCTGCCTGACCGCGATGGACCGCCACGTCATAGCCAACATGGGCGCCGAACTCGGCGCCACCGCAAGCGTGTTCCCCGCCGACGACGCCGTCCTTCGGTTCCTGCGCGCGGAAGGCCGCGAAGACGACTTCCAGCCGATCGCGGCCGACCCCGACGCCTGCTACGACCTCACCGACCGGCTCGATCTGTCCACTCTCGAATCGATGATCGCCATGCCGAGCTCGCCGGGTAACGTGGTTCCGGTCCGTCGGGTCGCCGGCACC
This sequence comes from Embleya sp. NPDC005575, assembly GCF_040605455.1. NCBI lineage: Bacteria > Bacillati > Actinomycetota > Actinomycetes > Kitasatosporales > Streptomycetaceae > Embleya > Embleya sp. NPDC005575. The sequence continues at coordinate 17,024 of NZ_JBEXCV010000043.1, forward strand.
CCGATCGGCCAAGTCGTCGTCGGCTCGTCGGCCAACCCGGGGTTGCGCGACTTCGCCGTCTGCGCCGCGATGGTGAAGGGCCGCAACACTTCCGCCGAGGTCAGCTTCGACGTCAACCCCAGCTCGCGCGAGGTACTCCAGGACCTCCTGCTCACGGGAGCCGCGTTCGACCTCATCACCGCCGGAGCACGGATCCATCAGGCGGGCTGCCTGGGCTGCATCGGCATGGGCCAGGCCCCCGCGACCGGGCGTCACTCGCTGCGCACGTTCCCACGCAACTTCCCCGGCCGCTCGGGGACCTCGAACGACTCGGTATGGCTGTGTTCGCCCGAGACCGCCGCCGCCTCGGCGCTGACCGGTGTGATCACCGATCCGGCCGCGTGGGCGCGCGACGAGGGGGTGGACCCGCCGCAGGTGGCCCTGCCCGAACACGCCTCGGTCAACGACGCGATGTTGGAAGCACCGCTGCCGCCAGGGCGGCCCAAGGCGGTCGAACTGGTACGCGGCCCCAACATCTCGGCGCTGCCCGCACTCGATCCGCTGCCCGACGAACTCGATGTCCCCGTCCTGCTGAAGATGGGCGACAACGTCTCCACCGACGAAATCAGCCCCGCCGGCACGCAGGCCCTGCCGTACCGTTCCAATCTGCCGCGCCTCGCCGATTTCACGCTGACCCGGATCGACCCCGACTACCCGGATCGCGCCCGCCGGGCAGGCGCGCATCTGATCGTCGCCGGCGACAACTACGGTCAGGGGTCCTCGCGCGAACATGCCGCCATCACCCCGCGTCTGCTCGGCCTGCGCGCCGTTGTGGCCAAGTCGTACGCGCGCATCCACTGGCAGAACCTCGCCAATTTCGGTGTGCTGCCCCTGGAGTTCGCCGACCCCGGAGACCACGATCGGATCGACCAGGGCGACCGACTGCTGTTGACGCGCCTGCGCTCGACCCTCGACCGGGACGGCGACGGCGCCGGGTCACCGCCGACGACCGTGCACAACGCCACGAAGAACGAGGACTACCCGGTCACCCACCGACTCTCCGCACGTCAACGTACGGCGGTGCTTGCAGGCGGCGTGATCCCCGCGGTGTCCGCCTCGCCCGGTTCCGGAGCGGTCGGTGCCCGACTTCGCGGCGTGAATGAATCATGATGGCGGATCCGGGTAGGCCGTTGGTCGAGCGACCCGAGGGAGAGAATCCGATGACCATTCCCATGCCGGTCGACCCGGACACCCGCCCGCCGCGGCCGTCACCGTTGCCGGATCCCGATCCGGTGCCCGAGCCGCCCCCGTCCCCGATACCGCCCAGCCCCGAACCGGAGCCGGAGCCCGAGCCGCAGCCCGTGTAGGACCGGCGGCGTCGGCGGCTCGCGCTCCCGCCGGGACGCGGCGCCGCAAGCAGACCGCGGACCCTCCGGCCGGCCCGGGACGGGCGTAGCGTTGACCGGGAGGGCGCCGCACCAGGCAGAACGGATGTGAGTGTCGTGATCGTCATCGGACTCCTCCTCGCGACGGTGTGCGCCGCATTCGCGGCCCTGCTCGTCGCGTACAACACCTCCGGGGGTCCCGAGTACACGGTGAGCATGTTCGACCAGGACATGGTCACCCTGAATACGTTGGCGGCGTTCCTGGCCGGCCTCGCCTTGGCCCTGCTGTTCTGTGCGGCGTTGGCGCTGATCGTCACCGGGATGCGGATGCGGATGCGGCGACGCCGTTCCGCGGCCCGCGTACAGGGGGGGTACGACACGAGCGGGCGCGCGGCTCGATACGCCGCCGCGCACGAATGGCAGGCCGAACCCACCGCCCAACCCCGAGGCGCAGACCTGCGCCGGGACCGGTCGGCATCCTCGGAACCGCCCGAGCCGCCGGTCGCCGACCGTTAGTGATCGGCAGGATTGGTGATCGGCAGGATCGGCGTCCGGGAGGTTCGGCGTCGGTCCGGGGCAACGCGGCTGTGTCGGATGTCGGTCAGATGTCGCCGTGTTCGCTTTGGGTTTCGACGAACTCCTTGAAGCGCAGGAGGTCCCCCTTGACCCGCCCCTGGGTGAACGGTGGTGCGGCGGCGTCCGTTTCGGCGAGTCCTTCGGGTTCGATTTCGGTGACGACGTTCACCGTGGTGTGGGCGGCGTCGACCGCCCGGAAGGTGACGAGGGCGTGTTGCCGGGGTTCGTCCGAGACCGTGCGCCACGACAGGCGCTCGTCCGCCAGTTCCTCGACCGTCTCGGTGCCGAACTCGCGGGTCGTCTCCCCGGTGAACGTCCTCCAGTAGTGGTGGTGGGCATCGAGCCGAACCACCTCCTCGACCCCGTCCATGAACCGCGGAAAGTCCTCGAATCGGGTCCACTGGAGATACGCCGTGTGCAGCGGGACGTCCACATCGACGGACTCCGTCAACGCAGCCATTCCGGTCACCTCCCACGGTCGGACGGACCGTACACCTGCGGCGTGCCCGACGGCCGGGCGCCCAAACGACGCCGGGGCCGCCTGCGGACCGGTGCACGCGCCTCGCGCCGGTGCGCCGACGGCCTTCACACTCGGCCGGGTGGCCGATCGCCCCGGCCGATCCACAGATCCCACGAGTCCGGCCGGGCACCGATGACGATGTCCTCGGGCGCGACACGCTCCGTGGTCCCGACGCTAGGGACCCGAAGTGCGCAGTCGCTCCGCGGGGCGGGGTGGGGCCGGGTCGGCCACCGGGAGGTCGTACATCCGGAAGAGGCGGGCGCGGACCGCGGCCAGCGGGTACGTGTCGGGGTAGACGGCCAGCTTGAAGATCACGCCTTCGAGGACGCTTCGGAGCGTGGCCTCCTCGGCGCCCGGGTCGACCGCGCCGCGTTCGGCGAAGATCGCCCGGATGCCATCCTCGGCCTCCTCCAGCGCGGCCAGGTTCGCCTGCTCGGCCTTGGCGTACGTTGCTCGGGTGGCCGGCTGCAACATGAGCGACAACAGGAGCCGTTGCACATCGACGCTCGCCGCCGCGCCCTGCAGCGTCCGGTCGATGAGCCCGGCCAGTCGCTCGTCGGCGGTTCGCTCGCCCGCCGACGGTGCGACCGCCCCGTACATCACCTGCAACGCCTCGGACAGCAACGCCTCCAGTAGCTCGTCCTTGGTCGAGAAGTAGTAGGTAATCAGGCCCCTGGCGACCTCGGCGCGGGAGGCGATCTGGGAGATGGTCGCTTCGGTGTAGCCCCGCTCGGCGAAGACAACGAGCGCGGCGTCGAGGATGCGCCGGCGCGAGCGCTCACGCAGTTCCTCGTTGGCCGAAGGCGTCCGTGGCACTTGTTCCACCCCTCCCCGACACGCGCGACTGTTTCGGCCATTGTTCCGGATGCGCGGGCCCTGAACACCGCCGACCCATGGACGCACCCGGAGCGGGGGAAAGCGCTCGCGCGGGTGCGGCACAGGTCGTCGGTTGGGCGTCCCACGCAGTGTCCGGCGTGTGGATGGTGTGGCTGGTCGCGGGAGGAGTGCGACCATGGTCGCATGCGTGTTCGGAGCGGGAATCATGTGCTGGTGTCGGGTCAAAAGGACGGTCCCGTCCTTTTGCTGGCGCACGGGTTCGGTTGCGACCTGAACATGTGGCGACTGGTCCTGCCCGCGTTGGAGGAACGCTTCAAGGTGGTGCGATTCGACCATATCGGTGCCGGGCGGTCGGACCCCGCCGCATGGGACCCCGAGCGGTACGCGACTCTCGCGGGCTACGCGGACGATGTCCTGGCCGTCTGTGCGGAGGCGGAGCTGCGGGACGTGGTGTTCGTCGGGCACTCGGTGAGCGCCATGATCGGTGTCCTGGCAGCCATCCGTGAGCCCGATCGCTTCGCCGGTCTGGTGCTGCTCACCCCCTCGCCGTGCTACATCGACGACGGCGACTACCGAGGCGGCTTCAGCCGCGCGGACATCGAGGAACTGTTGGACTCGCTGGACAGCAACTACCTGGGCTGGTCTGCAGCGATGGCCCCGGTGATCATGGGCAACCCCGAACGCCCGGAACTGGGCGAGGAGTTGACGAACAGCTTCTGTCGTACCGACCCGAAGATGGCCCGGGTGTTCGCGCACACCACGTTCCTGTCCGACAACCGCGCCGACCTGGCCGAGGTCGGTACTCCGACCCTGGTGATCGAGTGCCGCCACGACGCGATCGCCCCGCCGGAGGTGGGCCGATTCGTCCACGAACGGATCCCGGGCAGCCGCCTGGTCACGCTGGACGCCACCGGCCACTGCCCGCAGCTGAGCGCTCCGGAGGCGACCGCCGAAGCCATCGTCGACTTCGCGAGCGCACGATGATGTGCGCGTCCGGATCGGAGCCGGACGGAGGCGGGACGGGGGGCGGGGACGGTCCGCCGGACGGCGACGCCGCCGCCTTCGCAGCCCTGCTGGAGGACAGCGCCGAGGACCTGTACGAAAACGCACCCTGCGGCTACCTGTCCACGCTCCTGGACGGCACGATCGTCAAGGTCAACGCCACCTTGACACACTGGCTCGGGTGCACCCGCGAGGAACTCGTCGGCCGGCGTCGCTTCGCCGACCTGCTGACCGTCGGCGGCAGGCTCTACCACGAGACACACTTCGCGCCGCTGCTGACCATGCAGGGCGAGATCGGCGGCGTCGCCCTCGAACTGAAGGCCGCCGACGGCACCCGCCTGCCGGTCCTGGTCACCTCCCTGGTCAAGACGGGCGGTGACGGCCAGCCCCTGCTGATCCGCACCACGATCACCGACGCCCGCGATCGGCGCGCGTACGAGGTCGAACTGATGCGCGCCCACCGCGAAGCCGACGCCGAACGCGAACGCCTGCAACGCCTGGCCACCACCCTGCAACGCACCCTGCTGCCCCCGACCCTGTCCCGGGTCCCGAGCCTGGAGGTGGCCGCGTACTACCACATCGCCTCCGCCGACCGGGTCGGCGGCGACTTCTACGACCTGTTCCCGCTCGCCGACGGCCGATGGGGGTTCTTCCTCGGCGACGTGTGCGGCAAGGGCGTCGCGGCCGCGGCCGTCACCTCGCTCGTGCGCTACACGATGCGCGCGGCGGCCGTGTACGACGCGGACCCGGTCGCGGTGCTGCGCAACCTCAACACCGTCCTCAACCACGAATACCAGGGGGACGACCCGCGCTTCTGCACGGTGATCTTCGGTCTGATCACCCCGGATCTCGGCCCGATCGGCGCCGAGGCCGGTCGGATCGCCCCCGACGCCCACGGCTGCACCATCGTGCTCGCCGCGGGCGGCCACCCACCCGCGCTGCTCCTGCGCGCCGACGGCGGCGCCGAATTTCGGCCCACGCCCGGCGGGCAACTCGTCGGAGCCCTCCCGGACGCGCACTTCACGACCTCGACCATGCGCCTGGAACCCGGCGAGACGCTGCTCCTGTACACCGACGGCCTCACCGAGGCTCGCGTCCCGGGATCGAAGTCCGACCGCTACGGCGAGGAGGCCCTGTTCGACTTCGCCACCGCCTTGGCCCCCGCGGGCGCCCGTGCCGCCGTGGACGCGGTCACCGACCTCCTGGCTTCCTTCGGATCGGGCCTGGACGACGACGCCGCAGTCCTGGCGCTGGGCGTCCCCCGCCGGAGCGAGGAGGAAGCGCCGCTCTCGTCCGGCTGACGACAGCATCACGGAGCCGGGTGTTACCCAACCAGGCCCCGGGGTCCACTCGTCGCACATTCGGGCCGGCGCGCCGCAGAATGCCGGGCGCGCGCGTTCCGGGACGTTCGATGCGGCCGGGACCGTTGTACGGGGTGGGCGGGACCTCCTCGGGGACGATCCGCTGCTCGATGCGGAGGAAGGCCCGCACGCCGGCGCCGGCGGGCGTGGGTCACCCGCCGGCGTGGCGGTCGAGGTGGTCGATCAGTGCCATCTCCTTGCGGAGCAGCCGAGCGCGCTCGTCCGCAGGAAGCGATGCCAGGACGTCGACGAGCCGGCGTGCGCGGGGGATGTACACCATCGCGCCGAGGTAGATCCGACACCCGGAACACCACGCCAGGCCGATGCACCGCTCGAACATCGTGGACTCGGGTGGGTAGTGACGGTATTGGTAGGTGCGCACAGTCGTTCCGCACGCGGCGCAGGCTCGTCGATCCCCGTCCTCGACGGTGTCCCAGGTCGTGACCTTGATCCAGCGCTGCCGCCCGGCCGGTGCTCTTCAAGTCGTCATGCGTGGCATTCTCTCCCACGACCACGCGCGCCAGGCGGCGCCCCACGGTATGGGTGTTGAACATCGCCACGGCTGCGGGTACTTGCTGCCCCGCAGATTCGGTAAGCCGCGTCGGCGGCCCCCGGCCGTCGGACCGTCGCGGCTGTCCTGGTGCGCTGGGGGGCGGTGGTCACGGGCGGGGGTCGGCGGCCTCGGGGAGCGGGAAGGTGCGTTCGCGCCAGGCGCGTTCCCACTGGCGGGTCAGGGCCGGATAGACGATCAGGTAGCGGAACGGCGCGATGACGGCCATGTACAGGCGCCCGAAGCGGCCGTTGGGCTTGACCAGGACGGCCATCCGTAGTTCGTGGTCCCCGTCGCCGGAGGGCACCCAGCCCAGGTGCATCACGGTGTGGCAGGTCTTGTTGGCCAGTTCGCGAGCGGATTCGTCGGCCAGTTCGTACATCGGGGTGAACGGGGTGCCGCCGGTCTCGGTGACGTCCACGGTTTTGGCGAGGTCGTCCGGGAGACGGTCGCGCAGCGGCCGAACCCGCGCCCCCAGGCCCGCCGTTGGCCTGTCCCAACCGAGCAGGGCGCCGAGCTTCCAGCGCACCGCGAACAGGAACCGGACCGGAGGAGCCTGCTTGGCGAATCCGCCGCCGGTGCGCATCGCGGCGAGCATGGCGGGGAAGTCGTCCGGCCCGGCGCCTGGGGTGCGATAGGACCATACGTCCTCGACCCGGAAGTCGCGGGTGAACTCGTGGATCCGCCAGGGCTGATCGGCGTGGGCTGTGCGAACCCGCTTCATGGCTGCTGCCGCCTTTGCTGCGGTGGGATGATGTCTCCTCACCTGTTATACGCTTGCGTATAAGACAAGGCAAGATCGAATATGCGGTTGCGTATATCCGGATGGAAGAGTGAGGTGGGACACCGTGGGCGCTGCTCGCACGCCGCGCGACAGATGGGTCGAGGAAGGTCTGCGGGCCTTGGCCGACGGTGGCCCGGACGCCGTCCGGATCGAGGCGCTGGCGAAGCGCCTCGGCGTCACCAAGGGCGGGTTTTACGGCTACTTCGCCGACCGCGACGCGCTCCTGGAGGCCATGCTCGACACCTGGGAACACGAGAGCACCGACGAAGTGATCGAAAGGGTCGAACGCGAAGGCGGCGACCCCAGAACCAAAGCCCAGCGCGCCGGCAAGCTCACCTTCTCCGACGATCGACTGCTCCCCATCGACCTCGCGGTCCGCGACTGGGCCCGCCGCGACGAGGCCGTCGCGGTACGCCTGCGACGCGTGGACAACCGACGCATGGACCTGCTCCGCGAAATGTTCGGCACCTTTTGCTCCGACCCCGACGAGGTCGAGGCCCGCGGCCTGATCGCCTTCTGCGTGGCGATCGGACACCACAGCCTCGCCGCCGACCACCAGGGCCGTACCCGCGCCGAGGTCCTCGCCCGGGCCGGCGACCTGATCATGGACCGCGTCCGCGACCACGACCGGTAGAGCGCCGGGACGGTTCGCTGGGGGGCGCCCGGTATCGATGAGTCGTGGTCAACGCGCCTCCCTTTGTGGGCCGGCAGCCGAACCGGCCCCGCCGCCGGCCCCGAGGCCGGCTCCGGGGTGAGGGGGCTGCCCCGGAGCCGGCGGTGTGCGGCCGGTCTACGAGGCGGGCGGGTTCCAGATTCCGGCGGTGGCGGTGGCTCGCGCGTAGTCGGCGAAGTCGCGCGGAGCGCGGCCGAGGACCTGGCGGACGCCGTCCTCCGGGTGCGCGTTGCGCCCGTCGAGGACCGTGGTGAACAGGTAGAGGAGGAAGTCGACGTCGCCGGAGGGCAGGCCGGCCTCCTCGAGCGCCTTGGCGTACTCGTCCGCGCCCACGGACATGAAATCGATGGAGCGCCCGGTGGCGGCGGCGATCTCCGCGACGGCCTCGGCGAACGTGAGTAGACGCGGTCCGGTCAGCTCGTAGGTGCGCCCCTGGTGCCCGTCCTCGGTAAGTACGGCGACGGCGACCTCGGCGATGTCGTCCGCATCGACGAACGGCTCGCCGACGTCACCGACCGGCAGCACGACCCGGCCTTCCAGGACCGGCTCGATCAGGTAGTTCTCGCTGAAGTTCTGGCTGAACCAGCTCGCCCGCAACACGGTCCACGGGATCCCCGAGTCCGCCACGACGCGTTCACACGCCTGGGCCTCCTCCTCGCCCCGCCCGGACAGCAGCACCAGGTGCCGTACACCAGCGCTCGTCGCCACCTCCGTGAAGGCCCGGATCGTCGCCGGTGCTCCGGGGACCGCCAGGTCCGGGAAGAACGACACGTAGACCGCGTGCACGTCCTGCAGTACGGGAGCCCACGTCGCGGGGTTCTCCCAGTCGAACGCCGGGGTGGCGCCGCGCGAGCCCACCCGCACGTCGGCGTCGCGCGCGCGAAGCAGATCCACGATCCTGCGCCCGGTCTTGCCGGTACCGCCCAGCACCAGGAATTTGCTCGAACTCAGCGTCATGTCACGTCCGTTCGTCGTTGCGAATGTGCTCCTCCACGATCGATCCGGCAGCGGCCCCGAACAAGGACGTCAAGATCAACTATTGTTGAGCAGCACTCAACGATCGGGACGGGGGCCTGCGTGGAACGATACGAGATCGAGGCGTTTCTGACGGTTGCCGAGGAACTGCACTTCGGTCGCACGGCGGAGCGGTTGGGCGTGTCCACGGGCCGGATCAGCCAGATCATCAGCAGGCTCGAACGCCGCGTCGGAGCAGCCCTGTTCGACCGGACCAGCCGATCCGTGAGCCTGACCACCATCGGCGCACGGTTCGAGCAGGACCTGCGCCCCGGGTACGAACAGGTGCAAACAGCCCTGGAGCGCGCGATCATGGCAGCCCGCGGCTTCGAGGGTCCCTTGCGGGTCGGCTTTCTCAGCGCCGCGGCCGGCGCGCTCGTCCTGGAGGCGGCCCGCGCCTACCGCACCGCACATCCCACCGGTGAGGTGCTCATCCATGAGCTCCAGATGGACAACTCCTTCACCGAACTGCGCGAGCACCGAACCGAGATGGTTCTCAACACCCGACCCATCGAGGAACCCGACATGGTCGCCGGGCCCGTCCTGTGGACCGAACCCCGATACCTGGCCGTCTCTTCCCGCCACCGACTCGCCACCCGATCCCGGGTAAGCCTGGAGGACCTGGCCCGCGTCACCCTGCTGCGCATGCCCGCCAACGCACCCCCCGCGATCGCCGCCGACCGCATTCCGGCAGCCACTCCGCTGGGCAGGCCCATCGAGCACGGCCCTCGCGTGGCCTCGTTCCAGGAGGCTCTGGCCATGGTCGGCGCCGGCGAAGGCACCTTCACCGTCGGCGGTCAGGTGACCCGCTTCTACAGCCGCCCCGACATCACCTACATCCCCTTCTCCGACGCCCCGCCGATCGCCTGGGGCTTCGTCTGGCGCGCCTCGCACGAAACCGCCCGCATCCGCGCCTTCAACACGCACGCCGTCGCCCTTGGCTCCGCGTCCCGACCCGGGCGGTAGCCGAACACGTCCACGCGCCGACTCCGTGACCGGCGACTGTGTGCCCGCCGACTCCGTGACGCCGACTGTGTGACCGGCGACCGGGTGCCTGCCGACTTCGTGACCGCAGTCACGGAGTCGGCGCCCCCGGGTCGGCGGGTCGCGGCCCCGCGCCGTGCCCGCGTTCCGCTGATCGGAAACCCGGCCGCGACCACGTCCTCGGGCAGCCCGAACTCCGCCTGCCAACCGTCGACCATCGTCATTGCGGCCAGGTGACCCCCTGCCGAACTGCCGCCCACGACCACCCGCGAACGATCCAGTCCATGCCGCGGCCCCTCGTGGTACACCCACGCGATCGCCGCGCGCACCTGCCGGGTGATCTCCTCCAGGGTCGCGCCCGGAGCGAGCGTGTAGTCCGGCACGACGGTCGCCACACCGTGCTCGGCCAACATCCGCGCTCCGAACGCCGACTCCCCACGCGACAACGCCCGCCAATAGCCGCCGTGTACGAATACGAACACCGGTCGTGGCGCATCCGCCGAGCCGGGCCCCCACACGTCCAGCCGCTCCCCGCTCGCGACGTCGTAGACCACACCCGCCACACCCGGCAGATCGGTGACCGCCGCCACCGAGTCCGCGCGGTAGCGCTCCATCAACCGCGCGAACCGCTCCGGTCCCACCGTCGCCCGCGCGTCGAACGCGACCTCGACGAGTTCCGCGTCCACCGCCGCGTCCGTCATGCGCCGGCACCTCGTGCGAACTCCGCCATCGGGCGCGCGACGGCCTCGGGCAGCTGACACCCGCCGCCGTCCGGCACCAGGAACCGCGGTCGACCGCAGCCCTCGTGTCCTACGGTCATGTCGTGGTCGATCGCGTATGTGCCCCACGTCACGGTCGGCATGTCCGATACTTCCTTCCCGGTCAGCAGTGCCCGACAAGCACAGGCAGCCTGTTCGATCAGGACATACCGATAAAATGCCTATATCGAAAGCGTCTCATGCCGTAATTGGTATGGAGTTCCACCGGCGGCGTCCTGGCGAGGAGTTCCCGCGCGCCGTGTCCGCTCCCATGCGCTGCCGTCGACTCGGCGAAGAAGCCGCCCGGACCGTGAAGAAGCCGCCCGAACCGTCGTCGGGTGCGTGTCCCGGCGGCCGGTCGATCGTTGGCGTGATGAGGCTTGTTCCGCATCCTTGGAAGGAATTCCCATGCGCCGAATCTGTACGGCGACCGCGTTGGCCGCGACCGTATTGACGCTGGGATCGGCCGCCGCCGCGCACGCCGATGCCCACAGGCCCCCGCTCCTGGACCGGCTCGCCCACATCGACCCGTCCGGCGTGGGTCATAGCGTGGACGGCCCGACACAGAAGGCGGCCGGCATCGTGACGTCGCCGAACACCCAACGCTGATCGCCGGCCCACCACGGCGGGCGTGCCGGGCCGTGCGGGAACCGGCCGCGGATCCCGTACGGGCACGCCCGCCGGTGCGCCCGAAATCCGCCGTCGCGGCTGCCACGACACCTGCACCCCCGGTCATTGCCGGGCCGGCCAGGTCGCCTCGCGAAATCCGGTGCGAAGCCCTGTTCCGGGAGGGCCCGGTTGCCGTGGCCTGGTCACTACGCAGGCTGATTCCGGCCGGCCGGTACAGTACGTGAATGGTGAACCCACGGGAGCAGATTCTTGCCGAGCTCGGCGTCAAGGCGACCATCGTGCCCAAGGTCGAGATTCGGCAACGGGTCGACTTCCTCAAGCACTACCTGAGGTCGACCCCGGCCAAGGGCTACGTGCTCGGGATCAGCGGCGGCCAGGACAGCACACTGACCGGCAGGTTGTGCCAACTCGCGGCCGAGGAACTGCGGGCCGAGGGGCACGAGGCCACGTTCGTCGCGGCACGGTTGCCCTACGGCGTACAAGCCGACGAGCACGACGCGCAGATCGCGCTGGAGTTCATCCGGCCCGATCGCTCGATCACGGTCAACGTCAAGCCCAGCGCGGACGCCGCCGCCGCCGAGGTGGCACTCGGCTTGGCGGAGCTGTCGGATGACGCCCCCGGGCTGCGGGACTTCGTGCGCGGCAACATCAAGGCGCGCGAACGCATGGTGATCCAGTATTCGATCGCCGGCCAGCTCGGCCTGCTCGTCGTGGGCACCGACCATGCGGCCGAGGCGGTGACCGGCTTCTTCACCAAGTACGGCGACGGCGGCGTCGACATCACGCCGCTGACCGGGCTGACCAAGCGCCAGGGCGCGCTGCTGCTCCAGGAGTTGGGCGCACCCCCGAGCGCCTGGGAGAAGGTGCCCACCGCCGACCTCGAGGACGACCGACCCGCACTGCCCGACGAGGTGGCACTGGGCCTGACGTACACCCAGATCGACGACTACCTCGAAGGTCTCGACGTCACCCCGGAGGTGGCGGAAAGGCTGGAGTCCATCCACCGCGCCACCCGCCACAAGCGCACCGTCCCGGTCACCCCGCTCGACGACTGGTGGCGGGGCTGACCCCACGCCGATCGGACCCCACGGTGGTCGGCGCAAGCGCGCGAGTGTCGATCCCGGCCGAACTTCGGCCGTCCTGCCGTCCATCCGTGGTCGACGCGAACTCGGCTTATGGGACGGTCGGGTGCCGCGCGGTCGGTCGGTCGGAGGCGGCGTCGACATAGCGGCGGGCCAAGCGCGCGAAGGCATCCCTGAGTTCGGGCGGGCCGACAACCTCGATGTCGGCGTCGAATGCGCCGACGGCGGCGGCCAGGCCGGGCCAGGACCACGAGCCCAGGACGAGCCGGCAACGGTTCGGGCCGAGTTCCTCGACGATTCCGTCGCGGACGTAGCCGGAGACTGCGGCGGCGGGCAGGTCGAGGAGCACCTCGCCGCGGCAGGGCCAGTCGCCGGAGCCGTCGGAGTCCCGGAAGCGGCCGGCGACGAAGGTGGCCACGTCGCCGCCGGGCAGCTCGCGCCGGGTGAAGCGGGGCCCGGTGGGGATGTGCGGGGCGATGCGATCCGCGCGGAACGTACGCCAGTCCGCGCGGTCGAGGTCCCACGCCACCAGGTACCAGCGCCCGCCCCACGTGACCAGGTGGTGGGGTTCCGCGCGGCGCGGTGGGGACTGGGCTCGGTCGTCTGCGCCGGCCGCCGTCGCGGCTGCGGGGACGTAGTCGAAGCGCAGTACCTCGCGGGCGTGCACCGCAGCGCCCAGGGCCATGAGTACACCGCTGTCGACCGGCGAGTCCGGTCGCATCGTGGGCGGCTGGACGGCGGAGATCCGGAGGATGTCGATCCGGCGGCGCAGCCGCGGCGGCATGACCTGTCGGACGGTGGTCAGTGCCCGGGCCGCGGCCTCCTCGATGCCGACTCCGGCCGTGCCGGCGATCTGCAGTGCGATGGCGAGGGCGACGGCCTGCTCGTCGTCGAACAACAACGGCGGCAGTTCCGTGCCGGCGCCGAGCCGATAGCCGCCGTCGGGCCCCTTGAAGGCCACGATGGGGTAACCGAGTTCGCGCAGGCGGTCCACGTCACGACGTACGGTGCGCGGGCTGACGTCCAGCCGCTCGGCCAGCAGCGCGCCGGGCCAGTCCCGGCGTGCCTGGAGCAACGAGAGCAGCGAGAGCAGTCGCGCTGAGGTCTTCGGCATGCCTCCATTCTCCCTCGAGTAGAGGACACTCCCTGGCCGCTTCCGCTGGGATCGTCGTCTCGTGCCGAAGAACGAGAACGACCGGAACGACCACACCGACGACCACCACCACGAGCGGGCCCGCCAGCCGGACGCGCGCACCTCGGCGACCGACGAGCGTGCCGCGACATGACTCCGACGACCGTCCTCGACACCCGCACGCTCAACCGCGCCACGCTCGCCCGGCAGTTGCTTCTCGATCGCGCCGACCTCCCCGTCCTCGACGCCGTCGCCCACCTCGCCGGTCTGCAGGCGCAGGAACCGCAGGAACCCTTTGTCGGACTCTGGTCGCGGCTGCACGCCTTCGACCCCGTGACGCTCTCCGAACTGCTCGTCGAGCGGCGCGTGGTGCGGACTCACCTGATGCGCCGCACCGTCCATCTCGTCACCGCCGACGACGCCCTGGCCTGGCGCGCCCGACACGACACCATGCTGCGCCAACGTGTCCTCGGCACCTACCGCAGCGACCTCGACGGGGTCGACCTCGACGAACTCGCCGCAGCGGGCCGGGCGATCATGACCGACGGCGAACCCCGCACGATGACCGAACTCGCCCGCGCCGTCGCCGAACACTGGCCCACACCACAACCGCGCGCACTGGGAGAGATGCTGGTCGCCGCCCTCGTGCCGATGGCGCAGCTGCCGCCGCGCGGGCTCTGGCGCACCAGGGCAGGAGTACGGAACGCTCGACTCTCGTCCTGGCTGGGCCGCGAGATCGATCCGCCCTCCCCGGACGGCTCCGATCCCGTGGGCAAGGCGCTGGTACGGCGCTACCTCGCCGCGTTCGGCCCCGCTGCCACCGCCGACCTGCGCGCCTGGAGCGGCCTCTCCGGACTCCCGGCCGCGGTCCGCGCCGTTCGTGAGGAACTGGTCACCTTCCGCGACGAACAGGGCCGCGAACTGCTCGACCTCCCCGACGCACCGCGCCCCGCCCCCGATACGCCCGCCCCGGTACGGTTCCTGCCCGCGTTCGACAACGCGATCCTCGGCTACCGTGACCGCACCCGGATCATCGACGACGCCCACCGCGGCCTGTCGGTGGCCGGCGCACGCGTCGTCCTGGTCGACGGCCGCGTCGCCGCGACCTGGACCGTCGAGACCGACGCCGTGGTCGTCACCCCGCTGGGCCGCCTCTCCCGAGCAGACCGCACCGCCGTCGCCGAACAGGGGCGGGAACTGGCCTCGTTCCTCTCCGACCGCGCCGGCGACCGCGTGCGGATCGCCGCCTCTCCCGGCTGAGCTACTGCGGACGCGCTCCGACGGCAACCGGCCTGGCACCGGTTCGGTCCGGACACCGATTGACCTTCACCCGGGGGCAAGCCCCAGCATCGATGAAGCCGGACGACGTACCGGCACGAGGAGGGGTGGCCATGACGCTGCTGACCATCGGGGCGTTCGCGAGATTGTCCCGCCTGTCGCCGAAGGCGCTACGCCTGTACGACAAGCTCGGACTGCTGCCCCCCGCCCGCGTCGACCCGACCACCGGTTACCGGTTCTACGCCCCCGAGCAACTGGAGCGGGCCCGCCTGGTGGCGTGGCTTCGCAGGCTCGGAATGCCGCTGACGCGCATCCACCGGGTGTGCGAACTGGAGGCAGCTGCGGCGGCCCGGGAAGTCCGTACGTACTGGGCCCAGATCGAAGCCGACACCGCCGCGCGCCGCGACCTGGCCAACGTCCTCCTCGACCACCTGTCCCGGAAGGACCCAGCCATGCCAACGGCCGCCGAACCCCTGCACATCCGCTACGCCGCGCTGTCCGACACCGGCCTGGTTCGTGCCGGCAACCAGGACACCGCGTACGCCGGACCCCGACTCCTCGCCGTGGCCGACGGCTTCGGCCCCGCCGGCGCTCCCGCCGGCGCAGCGGCCGTCGAGGTTCTCAAGCGCCTGGACACCGAGCACATCCCGGCGGGCGAACTCCTCAACGTCCTGGGCGATGCCATCGAACAGGCCGGACAGGCCGTGCACGCCCTCGCCGCCGCCGACCCCACCGCCCCGGAGCCGGGCACGACCCTGACCGCGATGTTGTGGACCGGATCCCAACTGGCCCTGGTCCACATCGGCGACTCCCGTGCCTACCTCCTGCGCAGCGGAGAACTCTTCCAAATCACCCACGACCACACACTGGTGCAGGCGATGGTCGACGAAGGCCGGATCAGCGCCGACGAAGCCGCGTCCCACCCACAGCGATCCCTGCTGATGCGAGCCCTGACCGGGACTGCCGAGGCCACCGCCGACATGCACCTGCACGACGCCCGCGCCGGAGACCGATACCTGCTCTGCTCGGACGGGCTGTCCTCGGTCGTTCCCTCCCAGGACATCCACCGCATTGTCTCCACCGTCGCCGACCCCGAACACGCCGTACGCGAACTCATCACCCTGGCCGACCACTTCGGCAGCCCCGACAACGTCAGCTGCGTGATCGCCGACGTACTGGAGCTTCGGCGGTAGCAGATCGAGCGCCTTGCATGGTCGCGCCGAGGAACGTATCGCGGTGGCGCCCGGTCGAGGCTCAGGACTTCTGTGCGTCCGGTGGTTCCGGTGGGGTCGTCGTGCCGACCGAGAGCAGTTTTCGCGCCAGCGCGTGAGCGCGTGTCGCGAGTTCGGGAGGGTCCAGTACCTCGAAGTCGTGTCCGAGAAGGAGTACGTGCATGAGGATGGCGTCGAGGGTCCCGGCGCCGCTGAATACCTCGCAGAGCTCGCCTCCGCGCGGTCGTACGACGGCCGCCGACGCGGAGATTTGTGCGCGGACCGTGTCGGCCGAGGCGTGTACGAGGAAGCGCGCCCGGTGTGGGTAGACCCGGCCGGCTACACCCTCTTGGACGTAGGTGGCCGCGTCGGGGGCCGCGCGCGGCTGGTAGCGCCAGGTGCGTGCGGCCACGTCGGTCATGCGGTCGATGCGGAAGCTGCGCCAGTCGTCGCGGTCGAGGTCGAAGGCGAGGAGGTACCAGCGGCGGTCGGAGGCGACCAGACGGTACGGCTCGACCCGTCGCCGTCGTACCTCGTTCCCGGACGGGTAGTCGAAACCGGCCTCGACCTCGTCACGGCAGGCTCCGGCCAGGGTCATGAGCACTTGGGGGTCGATCGGCGTGGGGCCGGCGCCGAAGGATGCGACCGCGGCCGAGAGCGCCCGTACCTCGTGTCGTAGCCGGGTGGGCAGCACGCGGTCGAGTTTGGTCAGGGCCCGCAATGCGGCGTCGCCGGCGCCGGGGACCGCGCCGGCGGCGCCCGCGATGAGCGAGACGACGGTGGCGATCGCCTCCTCGTCGTCGAGGAGCAGTGGCGGCAGGTCCGTGCCCGCGCCGAGTCGGTAGCCGCCGCCCACGCCCGGGTCGGCGTGTACCGGATAGCCGAGTGTGCGCAGTCGTTCGACGTCGCGCCGCACCGTGCGTGCGGTGACGCCGAGGCGGTCGGCGAGTTCGGGGCCGGTCCAGGCCCGGCGCTGTTGCAGCAGGCCGAGGAGGGTGAGGACTCGCTCCGTCGTACGCCGCTCGTCGCTGCTGCTTGCCGCGTCCATGTCGTTCACCCTGGCAGAGATGGCGGACGGATACCGTCCGCATGGAGTGCCAGGGTGGGTCCATGTCCATGAACGCGGACGAGCTCGACTGGAATCGCACATTGCGCAACCCGTGGGAGTTCCACTGGAAGCGTCGGGTCGCCATTACGAACGGAGCAAATCGATGAGCCGCCACATGCAGGTCACCTTCGACGCCCACGACCCGCGGGCGCTGTCGTCCTTCTGGCGAGACGTGCTCGACTACGTCCACCCCGGGCCGCCGGGAGTCGATGTGCCCGAGGGCGTCGACCCGCTGTCCGCGTGGGACGACTTCCTGGCGCGGATCGGCGTACCGGAGGAGCAGCGCAACACGCGCTCGGCCATCGAGGATCCGGAGGGGCAGGGTCCGCGGGTGTTCTTCCAGCAGGTCCCGGAGGGCAAGGTCGCCAAGAATCGGGTGCACCTGGATGTTCGTGCGGCTCCCGGGCTGCAGGGGGAGGAGCGGATGGCGGCGTTGGAGGTCGAGTGCGCGCGGCTCGTCGCGTTGGGGGCGAAGCGGGTACGTCGCGAGGAACCGGCCCCGCCGCTGGGCGCGGGCCACATCGTGATGGCCGACCCCGAGGGCAACGAGTTCTGCCTGGACTGACCCGGTTCGATGGTGCTCGCGGTTGCCTCGGACGCCCCGGTGGTCGCGGTCTCGGCGCTCAACGCGAGGGCGGCCGCACGGTCGGCGCCGGCCAAGTCGCCAAGCTCGACAAGTAGGTCACGCAGCGGCCCGACACCTTGGCCGTCGAGGGACGGTTGGCGGGGTGCGTCGTTGTTGGGGTGGATGTGGGTGGCCGGGGGTCAGGTGTCGGCGTCGATGGGCTCCCCGGCCGTGCGCCTGTCCACCGTGCTGCCCGTGACCGAGACCTGAACGCCGCGTGGTTCGGCGTGGGTTCGCAGGTCGCCGACCCAAGGGCTCGCTCCGCCGCCCGGTCCAGGGTCAACGCACGGCATCGGTCCAGCGCCATGGCGAATACGGGCTCATCCGGCAGAGGCGGTCGTGCGGCGAAGTAGCCGGTGTCCCGGCGGGCCCGGTCCGCTGCGCCCAGGAGGAGTCCGACCCGCTCGGGTGTGCCGGCCGGCGCTGCCAGCGCCTCCAGGCTGTCGATGCAGCCGAGGACCAGGCCGTGCCGGAGTCGGATGCGCAGCGCGTCACGATGCAACGTGGCCGCTGCCGTCGGATCTTCGGGCGTGGTCAGATGGGCTCGCTCCGCCAGGGCCACGGACCTGAGTTGTGGCATCGCGGCGAGAGTCGGGGATGCCTCGGCCTGCTCCAGCCTGAGCCGCGCAGCCGGCGCATCGCCGGCGAGGCGCAGCGCCGCCGTGTGGGTGAGCAGCAGGTCGGGGGTGAACGCGTGCCGTTCCCGCTCGCACCAGCGCAACGCCTCCGTCGCGGCGCCACGCCACAGGGCCGGCTGGGCGCGCGTCGCGGACCAGCCGGGAACGCACGGGGCGGTCGACGCCTCGTCGATCACCTGCTGCAGCTCGCCCAGGATCGTCTCGGCCTCGTCCGACCGGCCTCGCAGCGCGAGGATGCGGGCCGGCCCCCAGGCCGCGGTGCCGATCCGGAGGAAGTCGTGCAGCGGGGCGGCGGCGTCCCTGGCGCGGAGGGCGCTCTGCTCGGCTGCGGCCAGGTTCCCGGTGTGGGCTTGGCCGACGGCCAGGGCGGCAAGGCCCGTGGTGGCGACGGCCCGATCGCCGCGGTGCGTCGTGCGGCTCAAATGGCCGGCGCGGATCTCCGGTGCGGCGGGATGATGCGGAATGGCGTGCGGGACCGACACGATTTCCCGTGGTCGCGCTCCACCGTCCCGAGAGGGAGTCGTGATGACCACTGTTGCATCCGAGCCGTTCGAGGGTCGGCCCGAAGTCCGTGCGCCGGGCGGAGCGGTACGCGGCACTCGGGAGGCGGGTGTCGCGGTCTTCCGGGGCATCCCGTTCGCCGAGCCGCCCGTCGGTGCGCTGCGATTCGCCGCGCCGCGGCCGGTCCGGGGCTGGGACGGGGTGCGGGAGGCGGTGTCGTACGGGCCGCCGCCTCCGCAGGGCGGCGCCCTGGGCATGGCCGAGCTGTCGCAGGAGGCGGTGGGCGACGACTGGCTGACGGTCAACGTCTGGTCGCCCGACCCGGGACCGCGCGCGGGGCTGCCGGTGATGGTGTGGATCCAGGGCGGCGCGTACACGGCCCCGTAGTCCTAGCTCGGACACCAGGGAGCAAGTAACCCGCCGGTAGCTTCCGAGGGGCTCGGGTCTGCCGTTTCCTGCCGCTCGGGCGCCTCGTTGGGGTGATCAGGTGAACCGACGGTCCGACGGCAAGGGGCGGGTGTGCGGCAGGAGTGGTCACCGGAAGACGTGGTGGCGTGCTGGACGTTGGTGGATGGTGACTGGGACCTGGTGGCCAACAAGTCCGGCCCGACCAGGCTCGGCTTCTGTCTGATGCTCAAGTTCTTCGAGATCGAGGGCCGGTTCCCGGAGTTCATCGAGGAGTTCCCACAGCCCGCTGTCGAGTACGTCGCCGGTCTGGTCAAGGTGCTGGCGGCCGAGTTCGCGAAGTACGACTTGGCGGGCGCGAAGCGGCACCGGAAGCAGATCCGCGATGCGCTGGGGTTCCGGCCGTCGACAGTGGCGGACGAGGAACGCCTGACGGAGTGGATGGCGACGGAGGTCTGCCCGGTCGAGCTGGTCGAGGACCGACAGCGGGCGGCGCTGCTGGTGCAGTGCCGTGTCGAGCGGATTGAGCCGCCGGGCCGTACCCGTGTGGAGAAGGTGCTGGTGGCGGCCCGCAATCGGTGGGAGCGGGCGTTCTGTACGCGCACCATCGAGCGCCTCGGTGACGTCGCCACGGCCCGCCTGCTGGCGCTGGTGGCGGAAGACAACGAGGACGGCGCCGCCCTGCTGGCCGCGCTCAAGCGCGATCCGGGCGCGGTCGGTCTGGACTCGCTGCTGACCGAGATCACCAAGCTGAACGGCGTGCGCAGACTCGGCCTTCCCGAGGGGCTGTTCGCGGGCTGCTCGGAGAAGATGGTGGCCGCGTGGCGGGCGCGGGCAATCAAGATGTACCCCTCGGACTTCCGCGACACCGCAGAGGACGTACGGATCACGCTGCTCGCGGCGCTGTGCTCCTCCCGCCAGGCAGAGATCACGGACGCGCTGGTTGAGCTGCTGGTGGCTCTGGTCCACAAGATCAACGCCCGTGCCGAGCGGCGGGTGGAGAGGCAGCTGACGGCGGAGCTGAAGAAGGTCCGGGGCAAGGAGGGCATCCTCTTCAAGCTCGCCGACGCGGCGATCGGCAAGCCGGACGAGGTGGTGCGCACAGCGCTGTACCCGGTGGTCGGGGAGAAGACGTTGCGCGACCTGGTGGCGGAGGCGAAGGCGAACGAGAAGGTCTTCAAGGCCAAGGTCCGCACAACCCTGCGCTCCTCGTACAGCTCGTACTACCGGCAGATGCTGCCGCCCTTGCTGAAGACGCTGGGCTTCAAGTGCAACAACACCGCCTACCGGCCGGTGATGGACGCGATGAAGCTGCTGGAGAAGTACGCCGAGGTCGACGGCAAGACCCGCTTCTACGACGCCGCCGACGAGGTGCCGATGGATGGCGTCGTACGCAAGGACTGGCGCGAGGCCGTCGTGGACGACAAGGGCAAGGTCGAGCGCATCCCGTACGAGCTGTGCGTCCTGGTCGCGCTGCGTGAGGCGATCCGGCGCCGCGAGATCTACATCGAGGGCGGCCTGCGCTGGCGCAACGCAGAGGACGACCTGCCCGGAGACTTCGAGGCCACCCGCACCGTGCACTACGCCGCGATCCGCCAGCCCCAGGACCCTAAGGAGTTCATCCGGAGTCTGAAGCAGCGGATGACGGCCGGCTTGGACCGGCTGTCCGCCGCTTTCGCGGACGGCTCGGCGGGCGGGGTGAAGGTCACCACCCGCAAGGGCGAGCCGTGGATCACCGTGCCGAAGTTGGAGAAGCTGGACGAGCCCACCGGCTTGGCGGCCCTGAAGGAGGAGGTCGTACGCCGCTGGGGCGTGCTCGACCTTTTGGACGTGCTCAAGAACGCTGACTTCGACGCCGGCTTCACGGATGAGTTCGCCTCAGTCGCCGCGTACGAGCGCATCGACCGAGCCACCCTCCAGCGCCGCCTCCTGTTGGCGCTCTTCGCGCTGGGCACCAACATGGGCATCCGTGCCATCGTGGCGACCGGCGAGCACGGCGAGACCGAGGCCGCCCTGCGGCACGTCCGAAAGCACTTCATCACGGTCGACAACCTGCGGGCCGCCGTGACGAAGCTGGTGAATGTCACCTTTACCGCCCGCGATACGTCATGGTGGGGCCGGGGAACGGCGTGCGCGTCGGACTCCAAGAAGTTCGGGTCCTGGTCCAGCAACTTCATGACCGAGTATCACGCCCGCTACGGCGGCAACGGCGTGATGATTTACTGGCACGTCGAGCGGAAGAACGTCTGCATCTACTCCCAGCTCAAGTCCTGTTCGTCGTCCGAGGTCGCGGCGATGATCGAGGGCCTGTTGCGGCACTGCACGGATGCCGAGATCGAGTCGAACTATGTCGACACGCACGGCGCGAGCGTGGTCGGGTTCGCCTTCACCGAGCTGCTCAACTTCCGCCTGCTACCCCGGCTGAAGAACATCGGCAGCATTCGCCTGTACCGCCCGGACGACACCCCGCCCGGCTGGCCGGCCCTCGGTGGCTCGCTGACTCGGCCGATCCGCTGGGACCTGATCGAGCAGCAGTATGACCAGATGGTCAAGTACGCCACCGCCCTGCGCCTAGGGACGGCGGAGGCCGAGCAGGTGCTGCGGCGCTTCACCCGCGGAGGTCCGAAGCACCCCACCTACGCTGCGCTCGAAGAACTCGGCCGTGCGGTGCGCACGATCTTCGCGTGCGACTACCTCGCCAGCCCGGGCCTGCGCCGCGAGATCCACGGTGGCCTCCAGGTCGTGGAGAACTGGAACAGCGCGAACACCGTCCTGCACTACGGCAAGGACGGCGCCCTGACCGGCCCGGACAAGGAGCACGCCGAGACCTCGATGCTCGCGCTCCACCTGCTCCAGTCGAGTCTCGTGCACATCAACACCCTGCTGCTCCAGCAGGTTCTTGCCGAACCGGCCTGGGCGAAGAAGTTGTCGGACGAGGACCGGCGGGGCCTTACCGCCCTGTTCTGGTCGAACGTCAACCCGTACGGCACCTTCCGTCTCGACATGGACAAGCGGCTCGACCTGCTGCCCGTGACCGTGCCCGGACCCCGCCAAGCGGCCGACACCCCGGCACGGTCGTTGCGCTCAACACCGTGAGGCGACCAGAGCACACCTATCGACCCCCGCCTGCGCGCACTGCACCGAAGAGGCACCCAGCCCCGTCGGCATCCCCGTGGTCGCCGGCAGCCCGCCTGGCCAGCAGCTCCGGGCCGCCCACGCGGCTGGCCGCACTCCGCCTGCGCCCGGCAGAGCATCGAACAGCCGCGCGGATTCCCAGGTCGGCGGCGACTTGGCGGATGGACTCAGGAGGCGGCGCGTACGGCGGTCGCGGCCAGGGTGGTGTAGTTCATCGTGAAGCGTCCGCCCAGGGAGTCGATGGCGCCCCCCACCGCGTCCAGTATCTCGGCCAGCTGATCGGGACGGAGTTGGGTGAGGCCGCCGGTGGTGGGTAGCAGGTCCAGCCATTGGTCGCGCGTGTAGGACTGCTCCCAGTCGAATCGCCATTGTTCAGGATCGTTGAACTGTTTGGTCTCGCGGACCTTGTCGGCAACCTTCGCGTATGCCGCCTGGTAGAGGTCGAGCGGACGTCGGGCCGGTTGACCGTTGAGCGGGGAATCGGGCGCCACCCGTCGATAGGCAGAGGCGAACGGGTCGGCCACCTCGGCAGGCGGCTCGTACACGTGCCCGAAGATCGCCAGTCGTCCCCCTGGACGCAGCGCACGTGCCGCCTTCACGGCGCCGGCGGCCGGATCCACCCAGTGCCACGACTGGGCGGCGACGACCGTGTCGAACGTCCGGCCGGACGGCTGCCAGGCTTCGAAGGCCGCCACCTCGACCTCCAGGCCACGGGCTCGCGCGAAGTCGGCCATCCGCGCATCGGGCTCTACGCCGAGCACGGCGCAGCCGGCGGCCTGGAACTGGCGGCCTGCGATGCCGGTGCCGCAACCGACGTCGAGCACGTCAGGCCCCGGGCTACCGGCGACGATCCGTGCCACCAACGCATCGGGGTAGCCGGGCCGGGCTTGGTCGTAACGTTGCGCGTCCACGCCGAACGACTCGGCCATCCGCCGAGCCTTATGCGGCTCCGCCGGAGACGGTTCTGGTTGTTCTCGCGGTAAGGTGGGCATGCGCCCACCTTAGTGGGCGCATGCCCACTAGGCAACACATGCAAGTGGGCTGACACGAGAGGATCTGCGAGTGCCGACTGGGGTGCACCTTCGCGACGCGCGGCAGCAGCTGTTCGACGCTGCCGAACGCGTGCTTCTGCGGGACGGGCCGAACGGTCTGACCAGCCGCGCCGTCACAGACGAGGCGGGCTGCGCCAAAGGCGTTCTGCACCGGCACTTCAGCGACTTTGACGCCTTCCTCGCCGACCTCGTGCTCGACCGGGCCGCGCAGCTTGAGAGGCAGGCGAGTGCGCTGCGTGAGTCCGTCGGCACCGGCACGGTGGCCGACAACCTCACCAGCGCGCTGACCACCCTGTTCGGACCGATTCCGGTGGCAATCATCCCGCTCATCACCTTCCGGGACGAGCTGCGCGCACGACTGCGGAAGGCGAGGTCCGGAGGCGGCATCGCGATCCTGGCCCAGGTCGCGACCGCGATCTCCGCTTATCTGGCCGCCGAGCGTGAACTGGGCCGCATCGCGGCCGACGCCGACATCGACTCGCTCACCCTCTCTCTGGTCGGTGGCGGGCATCTCCTGTTCGCAGACCGCGATCCCGGCCCGCCGGCCACGGCAGTCGTCAACAAGCTCGTCACGGCGGTCATCGCCGATGCGGTACAACGACGACCCGCCTAGGGACCCCTGAGTGTCGGCAAACGACCGTTTGCCGACACTCGCGCACGTAATCGCGAACCCGCAGGTGGACACTGTCGATAACTCGCGTCGGAAATCAACGTCGGAGAACGGTATGGCCGATAGATTCCGACACATGCTCATCGGCTACGCGCGCGTCTCGACCGCCGACCAGAACCCCGACCACCAGATCGACGCCCTGCTCCGGGCCGGCGTCGACCGCGACCGCGTCCACGTCGACACCGCGAGCGGCGCGAAGGCGTCCCGGCCGAAGCTCGACCTCGTCATGCAACTGCTGCGGGAGGGCGACACATTGAAGGTCACCCGGCTCGACCGGCTCTCCCGCTCGGTGCTGCACCTGGTGACGCTCGGGGCCGAGCTCCGGGAGCGCGGGATCGGGCTGCACGTCATGGAGCAGGGCATCGACACCTCCACCATGGAGGGCCGCGCCATGTTCGGGATGTTGTCCGTGCTCGCCGAACTCCAGCGCGAACTGATCGTGGCGAACACCAACGACGGGCTCGCCTCCGCACGGGCCCGCGGCCGGGTCGGCGGGCGTCGGCCCAGGCTCACCGACGACCAAGCCTCGCTCGCCCAACAACTTTACGACGAGCGGGAGAAGACCGTCCAGCAGATCGCCGACATGTTCGGCGTGCCGCGGTCGACGGTGTACGGACACCTCGACAAGACCAAGACCGTCCCACGCCAACCGAGGAAGAGCATGGTCACGAAGCCGAGATAGCTACTGGTGGGTTACTTGTTTCCTGGTGTCTGGGCTAGGACTCCGGGGCCTACACGGTCGGCATGTCCGCTCTGCCCGAGTACGACGGCGGCCGTCTGGCGGGTGAGGGCGGCGTCGTGGTGGTGACGTTCAACTACCGGGTGGGCCTGGAGGGTTTCGGGCAGTTCGACGGGGCGCCGGCCAACCGGGGTCTGCTCGATCAGGTCGCCGCGTTGGAGTGGGTGCGCGACAACATCCGGGCCTTCGGCGGCGATCCGGAACGGGTGACGGTCTTCGGTCAGTCGGCGGGTGCCGGGTCGGTGGCCGCGCTGTTGGCGATGCCGCGTGCGGTCGGGCTGTTCGGCCGGGCCGTTGCGCAGAGAGCGGTGCTGCGCTTGTCCGGCCGACCCCGATTCCGGTCCGGGGGTCGCGGCCGATGAAGAATGAGCGCATGGAACTGCGTGGGGACAAGGTCGTGTTGCGGTCGGTCACGGATGAGGATCGAGAGGTCCTCGACACGATCGTCGCGGAGCCGGAAGTCGCGGCTTGGTGGTCGCCGCCGGACGACTACGAAGACATGGCGGCCGTCGTTTTCCGGGGTGAGGTCATCGGCGCCGTCCAGTTCGACGAGGAGACCGACCCCGAGTTCCGCCGTGCCGGCATCGACCTCTTCCTGACGGCGAAGCACCACGGCAAGGGTTTGGGCGCCGACACGGTGCGCACCCTGGCCCGTTGGCTGGTGCAGGAACGCGGCCATCACCGGCTGACCATCGATCCGGCCGCGGCCAACACCGCGGCGATCCGCTGCTATGGCAAGGTCGGGTTCAAGCCGGTGGGCATCATGCGGCAGTACTGGCGCAACCACCGCACGGGCGTCTGGCAGGACGGCCTGCTGATGGACCTGCTCGCGGACGAACTGGCCTGACACGGGGCCGGCCGACGCGCCGGACCCCCCGCCCGGCCCCGCGCGTGAGTGGTCTCGAACCGTAAGGCATCTCTACCCCGAAGAGCCCGGCCTGTCACCAGGGGTGAAACGACGCAGGGGTGAAACGGCGCGAAGGTGGACACACGACGCCGGAGGGCGAACGCAAAGAACGGAGGGACCCGATGCGTCAACGGCCGACCAACTCGGCCAACCGACCCGCCTGCCTGCGGCGGCCGGAGCCGGCTCGCGGAGGCCGCGGCATGCGGACGCTCGAACGCTGAGCACCGGCTCTGCCACGCTCACCCGTTCATCTCGCTCGTCCGGTTCAACCTGCGCGTCTCGTTCAGCCTGTTCGTCCCGCCCATTCCGTACAGACAGAAGGAAGACCTGATGCGGAACGTCACCCTGAACAACGGCGTCGAGATGCCGATCCTGGGCTTCGGCGTGTACCAGATCCCGCCGGAGCAGACCGAGCAAGCCGTCTCCGAGGCGCTGGCCGCCGGATACCGGCTGCTCGACACCGCCGCCGCCTACGGCAACGAGGAAGCCGTCGGCCGCGCCATCAGGAACAGCGGCATCCCGCGCGAGGAACTGTTCGTCACCACCAAGCTGTGGGTCCAGGACGCGCCGGCGCAGGAGAACACCCGGCGAGCCTTCGAGACGTCCCTGACCAAGCTCGGCCTGGACTACCTCGACCTGTACCTGATGCACCAGCCCTACGGCGACGTCTACGGCCAGTGGCGTGCCCTGGAAGACCTTACTCGCGAGAGCCGGGCCAAGGCGATCGGCGTCGCCAACTTCCATGCCGACCGGCTGGTCGACCTCATCGTCAACAACGACGTCGTGCCTGCGGTCAACCAGATCGAGACCCACCCGTTCTTCCAGCGCACCGCCGACCAGGAGCTCATGCGTGTGCACGGAGTGCAGATCCAGTCGTGGGGCGGCTTCGCCGAAGGCAGGAACAACCTGTTCACGCACCCGCTCCTGAGCGAGATCGCCGAGAAGCACGGCAAGTCCGTGGCGCAGGTCGTGCTGCGCTGGTTGACCCAGCGTGACGTCGTCGCGATCCCCAAGTCGGTGCGCGCCAAGCGGATGGCGGAGAACATCGACGTGTTCGACTTCGAGCTCACCGACGACCAGATGGCAGCCATCGCCACCCTGGACACCGGGGCCTCGCTGTTCTTCGACCACCGCGACCCGGAGATGGTCACCTGGCTCGCCAAGCGGCGCCTGGATGCCTGAGCCCGGCGCCGGCGGTAGGAAATAGGGCCGGGCGGCCGAGGTATGGGTCGAGCGGGACGGCATCGGGCTGATAGCGCCCGAAAGGCAACAACCCATGCAATGCCGCCATGCGGCAGGCGATGGCGGCGGGCGTACCGGTCGGCCCGATCGTGGTCGGCTACAACGCCCACCTGGCGGAGCGTGCCGTGCCGAGCGCCCGGCCGACGGTCGGGCGCTCGATACCGCAGTGGCCGTGGCGCGCCGGGTTGCAAACACCGCTCTGCCACTCTGTGAGGGGCCGCCCGTGTCGGCCCGGAGACCCCATGAACACTGCACCAGGGGCAATCTCATCGGGGCGCCCGAAGACGACCGGGAGGGGAGGGCTCAGGGCCGGGCGGCAGCGTCGAGGGCATGTTCCTTGAGGAATGCGCCCGCGTGAGCTGCGGCTTCTTCCGTCGTGGCGTAGTACGTTCCATCGCCGGTGGCACCGGATGTTCCGTCGGCGCCCTTGCCGGTCCACTTCCAGCCGCCGGATGGCACATGCACCAATTCGGCGGTCCCTCCGAAGAGTTCAAGGCTGCTCGTGTGTGCCGTCGGGGGCGCCGTGCGGTTGACGGCGTCGGGCCATTTCTTGCGGGCGCCCTGCCGGGTGATGCCCCACACGGCCCCCAACTGCTCGTACCTTGCGCCGTAGGAACCGGCGGTGGCTGCGGCGTTCGCCGTCAGGCGCTTGACCTCCGCGTCCACCACCTTCCACGCGGCAAGGACGGACAGGGTCACATCGACGGAATCCGCGTCCCACATAGGTGCGGCGGGAAGCCGGGTCTCTCGGGAGCGAATCGCCGCGGCCAGTGGATTCAAGGCGTCGTCGGCAAAGTGCCGGTGGTCGGCGTACCGGCACGAGCGCCGACCGCGCCGCCACCGTCGCGTCCTGCCACCGGTCGAGCCGAACCCTCGTTGCCGAGGGCTTCGGCCCGATGTACGGGGCGAGCCCCA
Source organism: Embleya sp. NPDC005575 (assembly GCF_040605455.1). Taxonomy (NCBI): domain Bacteria; kingdom Bacillati; phylum Actinomycetota; class Actinomycetes; order Kitasatosporales; family Streptomycetaceae; genus Embleya; species Embleya sp. NPDC005575. The sequence continues at coordinate 44,717 of NZ_JBEXCV010000043.1, forward strand.
CACTTCACGGTCAACCCGCCGCCTTCTTCACGAGCTCGGCGATCCGTGCCTCGTCAGCGGTGGTGAGTTCCTTGAGGGCGTAGGAAGTCGGCCACATCGCGCCGTCGTCGAGGTTCGCCTGGTCGCTGAAGCCCAAGGTCGCGTACCTCGCGTTGAACTTCTGCGCGCTCTGGAAGAAACAGAGGACCTTGCCGTCCCTGGCGTACGCGGGCATGCCGTACCACAGCTTCGGCGCGAGGTCCGGTGCGCTCGCCTTGATCACGGCGTGCAGCCGTTCGGCCATGACCCGGTCGGAATCCTGCATCTCGGCGATCTTCGCGACGACGGCGGCTTCCGCCTCCGCCGCCTTGGCCGCCTTCGATCCGCCGCGCGCGGACGCCTTCAGTTCCTTGGCGTGTTCCTTCATCGCGGCGCGTTCCTCGGCCGTGAATCCCTCGAACGACTTCTCGGTCGCGGTGGCGCGTGCGGCGGTCTTCTTGGTGCTGCTCATGGCGGGTTCCTGTCGGTAGGTCCGGATGATGTCCGGCGGTCCGGCGGTCTGGCGGTGATCGACCCGTACGGGCCGTTACCCAGGAAGTGTCGGAGTCGTACCTGCGCCCGTCATCCCCGCGCGCCGGCGATCTGGCGGGTCGTGGCGTTGAGTCGGTTGAACAGGTTGGTGACGCTGATCATCAGGACGATCGCGGCCAGCTGCTTTTCGTCGAAGTAGGTGGCGGCAGCGTCCCAGACCTCGTCGCTCACCGGGTCGGGCAGGTCGGCCGGCCGCGTCGCGGCCTCGGCAAGTGCGAGCGCCGCGCGCTCGCCGGGGCTGAAGTACGGGGCCTCCCGCCACGCGGCGACCGCTGCCAGCCGCTCAGTGCTCACTCCGGCCTCGAGGGCCGTCCTGGCGCCGGCGTCCACACACGCCGCTGGCCCCGCGGCTGGCTGCGGCCCGGCTGCGGCACCGGCCGGGCTGGACCGTGGGCGTCCTGGTCGACCGGCTGTCGCGGGGAGCCGGCGAGTTCGACGCGGTGTTCGCCATGTCGGTGCGGCAGTTGCCCGGGTCTGAGGCCCGCCTGTTCCGGATGCTGGGCCTGCTGCCCGGGTCGTCCTTCGACGAGTACGTGGTCGCGGTCGTGGCGGATGTACCCGTGGACAGCGCCCGGGCGGCGCTCGAAGACCTGCTCGACGCGCACCTGGTCCAGCAGCCGACCGTGGGCCGCTACCGGCTGCACGACCTGGTGCGCGAGCACGCGCGCCGGGCCGTTGCGCAGCAGGACTCGGCGATCGTTCGAGAACGCGCGCTGGGCCGGATGCTCGACTACTACGTGCACGCCACCGCCGCCGCCGACGAGGCGATGGCATTCCTGGCGCCCGGCCGGCCGGTCTCCGCAGGGCGACCTCCGGCCGAACTACCCCGATTCGCGGACAAGAACGCGGCCTTCGTCTGGCTCCTTGCGGAGTACGAGAACCTGCCGGCCGCCTTCGAGATCGCGGACGCCACCGGGGCCGACGTGCACGCGTGCGAACTGCCGCGCTTCATGCGGGCCTACTTCGCGCGACGCTGTGGCACGACGCACCTCAACCACCTCTTCGAGCGCTCGCTGGCCGCCGCGCAGCGCCTGGACGATCCGCTGCACCTGGCCGAGGCGCACAGCGACCTGGGATTCGCGCGCTACAACGCGGGCCGGATGGCCGAGGCCGACGCCGCGTACGAGGCCGCGGAACCACCGCTGTCCCGGTCCGGGGCCATCGGGGCGCAGGCCGAACTCGCCATGCGACGCGGCTATCTGAGGTGGGATCAGGGATACGTCGAGGAGCCGCTCGAACTCTTCCGGACGGCGAGGACGGCGTACGAGGCAGCCGGTTGCCCGACCGGCGCAGCGCAACCGGCGGCCGGGCCGGCGCCGGGCCGCCGGTTGCGGGTGCAGCGGATCCCGACAAGATGTCGCACCACGCGACTGCCCGAGTATTCGATGCGCCGAGCGGGGGCGGTATGACCGGCCCGACGTGGTGTGGGCCGCAGCGTTCGGGACGGCGGCTCGCCCAGGCGGGCCGCCGTCGACGTCCGAGCGGCCTCGGACCGCCACCGTCAGCGGGTCCTGCGATGCCTGCCGGTGCCCGGGCCCAGTCCGGTCCGGCGCTCGGGCGACCCGGACCGCACCGACGGGTCGTCGCCGCCGAGTGTCATTTTGTGGGCGTCCGGGTAGAGCAGGCGGGCGGCCTCGACGTAGTTCGCCACGACCGCGAGCGTGACCCACTGGTATCCGTCCCATTCGAGTACGACGCGCGGCGCCTCACGGTCGACGTGCGGCGCCCGTGGCGGTCCGACGAGGTGCACCGCCTTGCGTTCGCCAACCGGGCGCAGTCGCATCTCGCGACGAGCGGCCCATCGTTCAAGGGATTCGTCTTCGCTCACGTGCACTCCATGACTATTTGCGGCACTTTCGACGAGAACCGTATCCAGGCAGTCGACGTCCCGAGTCCCGATCGGGCGAATTGCGACCGGTGGGCGGGATGCGGCGACCGGCGGCACCGCCGCTGGTGACCACTGACGAAGACCCACCGCGGCGACGACGACGGCGCAGATCCGGCGAGCTGCCGCACTGCGGTGTCGGCGTACCGGATCTTCGGGCGGTCAGTCGGCGGACTCGGCCTTGATGTAGTCGTCGTATTCCCGGGCTGTGAGCAGGTCCGCCGTCTTCTCGCCCTCGGCGAGGGTGAGCTCGATCATCCATCCGTCGCCGTAGGGGTCGGTGTTGACGTTCTCCGGCGAGTCGTCGAGTTTCGTGTTGACTGCGGTGATCGTGCCGGTCAGCGGCATGTAGACCTCGGTCACCGCCTTGACGGACTCCACGGAGCCGAACGCTTCGCTCGCCTCGCGCCGCTCGTCCACAGAGGGCAGTTCCACGTAGACGACGTCGCCGAGTTGTTTCTGGGCGAAGTCCGTGATCCCGATCGCGACCCGCTCGCCGCCGAGCGATCGCACCCACTCGTGGTCCTTGGTGTACCTCAGGTCTTCGGGGTTCACGGGTACGCCGCCTCCGGGAGATCGTGGCCGAGGTTCCGTCACCCTTCGGCAACCGTCGCCGAGCATGCTATAAACGTCCCGAATTCGGTGGGATATTCACCCGAACGGGTGGGTTGCTGCGCTTCGGCGGGTCGTCCACGTCCTCCTTCCGGCTGTTGGTCCATTCGGTGGTGTTCGTCGGGGGTCGATCGTCACCGCAGCGGTGGAACTCGCGGCCACGCGCTCGCGGGCGGGCTCCAGGGCGGGGTGTCCGGAGGACAAAGTCCGCGAAACGGCAGAACAGAACTCCTCCGGATTGTGGACGTGATCCGGGCTCGCGGATCTTCAGGTCCCGGATCGGGCGACACACGGCGTCGGTGGCCCCGCGTACGGTCTGCACATGATCGATCGCAAGCCCTCCTCGTCCTTGATACGCGACTTCGCGACCTGGGAGCCCATGCTGCGGCTCCTGCTTGCCGGCAACGCGGAAAGACAGGCCGGTCCGTCCGCCCGCGTGGCGGGGCGCATCGGCCTGCACAGTTGGAGTCCGGCCATGCGGAGACCTTCGCCGCCGCGCGGTCGGGCCGCCCAAGTCGAGGACATGCAGGACGAGTTCGACGCGGTGCGGCGTGTGCAGAGCGCGCTTGCGAACGCCGGTATCGACGACCTCTCGTTTACGGCGGAGATATCTTCGACCGGGAAGGCCGTGCTTCACCTGCTCGGCCCCAGTCCCGCCGTGGAGCCCGGTATCGGCACTCCGCACCCGGGGGCGCTCATCCTGGTCGAGGGTGCCCTTCCCGAGCCCTGGCGCCGCCTTCCCGATCCGGCCCCCGGAGCGGTGCCGGCCCCTTCGGCGGATCCGGCTCTGCTGGAGCGCACGCTCCGCGAGCGGTTGCCCGACGCCATCGGCGCGACGGAGGAGGAGATCGCCGCTGCGGAAGCGCGTCTCGGCGTCGCGCTGCCCGACGAACTCAAGGTGCTCTACCGGGTGACACGGGCGCGGTGGGAGGACTGGGGTGACGACTACGCGGCGGCGGCACGTGTCTACGCGGCCGTGGGCTGCGAACTCTTCTCCTTGGACGACCTGTACGTCGCCGGTGCGTCGTCCCGCTACTGTCGCTGGGAGTTCGCGGCGATGACGGCGGCCGTCACCGCGCCCGACGCCGCGGTACAGGGCCTGGTCGGGTCGCCCGGATGGATCGTCTTCGGGGACAACGGCGGCGGGGACCGGCTCGCGGTCGACCTGACTCCGGGCCCGCGCGGCCATGTCGGACAGATCATCATGCTCGGCCACGAGGACGACATCGGGGCCGAACTGCTCGCCGACTGCCTCCTCGACCTGGTGGCGGAGCGGCCCAGTGCACGTCGCGGCAACCGTCACGACGACCGCCCGCCGGCCGTGGCGCGGGTCAACACCGGGAACCTGAGGAGCGTCGAAGCCGCCGCCCACGCCGACTTGGAGGTCCTGTCCATCGGTGTGTGGGACGACGAGCCGCTCAGCCTCGCTTCCGTCATCGGGCTGCCGCGCCTGAGGACCCTCACGGCCTACCCCGGTACGCTCGCCGACCCGCTCGAGATCGCGGAGCTGACCGGCCTGGAGTTCCTGGAACTCGGGCCGCAGGAGTGGCGCGTCCTCCTCGACGCCGGAGCCGTCCCACGCGGCCTGTCGGCCGCTGCAATCGAAGTGCGCGGCAATCAGGATCCCTTGCCCATCGTGGCCATCGCCAATGAACTCCTGGCCCTGTGGGACCGGCCCCGGATCATCCAAACCGTTTGCGAAGGCGAACTCGGCCCCGTCGGGTAGCCGGAGGGGCGCAGGACGGGTCGCGCACGGGACCACGCCTTCCACCGGAGTCGCCGACCGACCGCCGCGGGCTCGACGCTTGTGATCCGGCGGCAAATATGCTGCTCAGCCTCGGACTTCTCGTGAGCTCCCGCGAGCTTCTCCCGAGTTGTCACACGATTCGTGGCATCGGCGATTGGGCAGGTGGCGAGTATGGCTTTGTTCAAGCGAAGGATCGCCGGTCAGGCGGGCGAGTGGTATTACTGCCTGAAGCACGGCACGGTCGAAGAAGGCCCCGAGTGTCGGGCCGCCGACCGTCTCGGTCCGTACGAGACTCGCGAGGCAGCCGCTCACGCGATGGACACGGCACGAGAGCGCGAAGCGGAATGGCGGGAGGACCCGCGTTGGAACGACGACGGGGGAGCGGACCGCTAGGGCGTGTCTGCGGCATCCCGCCGAGCACCCCGATGCCCGGCATCTGTTTGGCGGCCTCCCCGCTGCGCTCATCCGCCCTGCGGGCTTCCCGCTGCGCTCGCCGCGCCGGGTGGTTCCCCGGGGGTCCCCACTGCGCTCGCCGCCCCGGGGAGACAACCGAATAGAACCACTATGCGGATGTTGCCCGGCGGGCCAACTCGCCGCCCCCGACTTGCGGGTCGGTACGCAGGACCAGGTCCTCATCACGCGACTACCTCGACGCGTACGTCCTGGAGTGGACGCTGCACCACCTCGATCTGATCGCGCACCTGCCGGACGCCGCCGAGCCACCCGCGGAGGGCCTCGCCCTTACGCGCGAAATGCTGGAGAAGATCGCCGGGGTCGCGTTCCCCGCGTCGTTCTCCGACAGGGACGCGCTGCCGGTCGGCACCGGAGGGCGCGCCGCGACCGACGCGGAGCAGGCCGAACTGGGCGAGGTGGCCGCTAAACTACCGCTCGTCCTCGGCTGATCCCCCGGCCCCGCGTCGGTAGGACAGGCGTTGCCGGCGGCCGGCGGCGAGGTCCGGGGTCGCGGCCCGGGAGCGCAGTGCACCCGGGGCGACGGACGTCACGGGAGCAGGGTGAAGGGCGCCGTCGCGCGGACCTCGCCGTTGACGACGATCTCCAGGCCGCGGGGGCCGGGCGGTTCGGCGCGCGTGGTCACCGGGCGGAAGGAGTGGGACCTGGCGAGCACGAACGTATCCCCGGCGCCCTGCGCGACGCGCTCGGTCAGATGGAACACCCGGCGGGAACCGTCGCGGCAGACCGCGTACTTCAGTACAAGCGGCCCGGGCCCGTCGGCGCGCACGGTGACAGTGAACAGGAGGCGGTCGCCGGTCACGACGGTGTCCGCGACCACGAGCGATTCCACCGTGCCGCTACCGTGTGCCGCACCGACCAGGGCGAGCGCCTCGGGATGCCCCGCTCGCAGGAGACCGCGGGCGGCGTGGCGCACCACGCGGTCGGTGTGCTCGCCGCCTTCGGCACGCCAGCGGCTCAGCACGGCCAGCGCCGTGTCGGGATGGTCCCGGGCGATGTCGTTGACGTGGTTGGAGACCGAGCGGCGTACGTACTCGCTCGGGTCGTCGCGCAGCCGTTCCAGGATCGGCAGCGTCGGGCCGGGGGCCATCAGCCACCGCACGCGCCCGCCCCAGGGCAGGCGTGGCCGGGTGCCCTCGGACGCGAGGCGGCGCAGGTGCTCGTCGGCGTCGTCGGCCCAGTCCCGGATGATCTTCAGCGCGATGTCCTGGTAGCGGTCGAGGTACGGGCGTACCGCGAACTCGGCCGTGGCGAAGGGGGTGATCACGGCGAGCGTGGACATGGCCTCGTCCAGGTGCTCGACCCCGTGGACCGCGACGTAGTCGGTGGCGGGCCAACCGCTCCACATGTCCAGGCCGGTGTGCGCCGTCGCCTCCCGCAGGACCGCGGCGGCCTGCGGAAAGGGCAGATCCAGCGTCGCGTGCAGGGCCCGAGCCACGTGGGCGACGCGAGCCTTGAGCTCCAGCCCGTCCAGCCCGTCGAGCGCGTCGGCGACGAAGCGGTCGCGGGGGAAGGCGCCGCGGGCGGCGGCGACACCGTCGGCCAGGGCGGCGACGGAGGTCGCGTTGATCATGTCCTTGAGCGGTTGGGCCATGCGGCCAACGGTGCCAGACCGGTCCGACACCGGCCGGATCCGTAGTGTGATCCGGGACCCGACGGCGGCGACCCTTCGCGCCCCGGATGGCACCTGGTCATCGGGGTCGACACCGACACTGACACCGACAGCGGCGGCGACATCACCGTTATCGTGCTTGAAGTTCGCTATGTTCCACCTGCTGCATCAGCGTAGTGGCCGCATGGCCGCGAGGAAGGCGGTGGCCGGACGATGCCGAAGTCGCAGACGGTGCGTAGGCCGGTGTTCGCGCGGTTCTACGCGCATGTGGCGGGCCCAGGGCTGGAGAAGGCAGGCGTCGGCGAGCATCGAGCCCGACTGCTGCGGGACCTGACCGGTGAGGTGCTGGAGATCGGCGCGGGGCACGGCGCGAACTTCGCGCACTACCCGCCGTCGGTGGCGCACGTGGCCGCCGTCGAGCCGGAGCCGCGGTTGCGAGCGTTGGCGATCGAGGCAGCCCGGCGCGCCGCGGTGCCGGTGGACGTCCGCGACGGCTTGGCGGACGGACTTCCGTTCGAGGATGCGACGTTCGATGCCGTGGTGTTCTGCCTGGCGCTGTGCTCGGTGCCGAACCCGCATGCGGCGCTTGCCGAGGCGTACCGGGTGTTGCGACCGGGCGGCCAACTGCGGTTCTTCGAGCACGTGCGGGCGAGCACCGCGCGGATGCGTCGGATGCAGCGGGTGGTGGACGCGACGGTGTGGCCGCTGCTGTGCGGGGGCTGTCACACCGGACGCGACACCGAGGCTGGGATTCGCCGGGCCGGCTTCGCGGTCACCGAGCTGGACCGCTTCGTGTTCCCGGCCACCCGGATCCCGACGCCCGCGGGCACCCACATTCTCGGCATCGCCGTACGCCCCCGGGCCCCGGGCGACGGCGACCCCGAGACCCGCACGCAAAGCCGGGCTTGACGACCGCGAAATGGAGTCGTGCCGGGGTCATGCGTGCGTGACGCCCGGGCAACATCCCCGAGTCGCCACCACCCGCCACCGCGGCTGCCGATGGGAGCGCACGTCCCGGCGCACCGGCATCCGAAGGGACGTCCCGCATGACACAGGAAACCCGCCCCGAGGTCGGATTCCCGCTCGACGTACACGTCTTGCTCCGCCGCGGCCGCCGGCTCCTGCTCCTGCGCCGGGCCACGACCTCCCCGTACGCACCCGGCCTGCTGTGCCTACCCTCCGGCAAGGTCGAACCGGGCGAGGACGTGATCACCGCCGCCGTCCGCGAAGTCGCCGAGGAGACCGGCGTCGTCCTGCACCCGCGCATGCTCCGATGTGACCTTGTCCTGCAACACCGCCCGCCCCGGGGGCCGTTGCGCATCGGCTGGTTCTTCACCGCCGACGGATGGCCGGGAGCCCACAACCTCGACGCGACGGACGACGTACGCAACACCGAACCGCACAAACACGACGAACTCGTCTGGGCGGACCCCGACGACCTGCCGGCCGACCTCGTCGCCTATACGCGCGCCGGTCTGGACGCCATCCGCGCGGGCACCTGCTACGCCCTCCACCTCCAGCACCCCGGGGACGCCGTCCACGACGACGGACCCAGCACCCGACGCCTGCTCCCCATCCGCGGTATCGATGGGGGACGAGGCGACGACCGAGGTCCAACAGACCGGGTTTCCCCACGACTTCGGGGGTAGTCCAGCCGCCGACCTGCCGGAACGGCGGGTGCCGCCCTTCCCGGGGTTGCTTCGGCGATCTCTTGCGACCCGGGCCTACGATCAGCCCGTGACCCCAGCCTCGCTGCCCGGCGGCTGCTCGCTCACGTTGGGTCCGTCGACGCGTACGAGCACCACCGGGCGTTGCGGAATGCCGTTCTGCGAACGATCCTGGCCGGCATGGCGCGACCGAGGCGGACCATCGAATGTGAAGACTTCGTCCTGCGATGCTGGCGGGGGCAGGGGGACTTCGCTGCGGCATTCGAGTTGATCGAGGAGTCCCTGGACCACCTGCGTCCCTGGGAGCCGTGGGTCGCCCGGCACAGCGAGGAGAACACGCGAGACCTCCTCGCCAAGTTCGAGTCGAGATGGGCAACCGGTGATGTGTACAACTACGCCATCGCCAAAGACGGCACGCTCATCGGCATGTGCCAGAGCTCGCGCGGGATCGAACCCCAGGGCCGGCGCATGGGGTATTGGCTGCACCCCGCCGCCACGGGTCAGGGCATCGCCACGAGAGCGACAGCGACCATGGTCACCGAGATGTTCACCCTGCCGGACGTGGAGTACCTGGAAATCGCGCACGATGTGGCCAACGTCTCCAGCGCAGCCATACCGCGCCGGTTGGGCTTCACCGAGCTCCGACGTGAACAGGCAACGCCGCCCGTGGCTCCCGCCGGCCGCGGGATCGACGTGGTCTGGCGGCTGAACCGCCCCGCGCCACCCGTCGACGGCACTCGCTCCCCCTGAAGATCCGCACCCACCGACCTCGGCTCCCGCCCCTTCGGCATCGAACGGGCCGGCCCCGGCAAGGGGCGCGGCTGCGACGCCTCCGGGCACGGGCGTCGACCGCGCTCCGGTGGCTCCGCGTGGCGGACGCCCCCGCTCCGGCGGCGCCGTGCCGCCGGAACGGGACGCGCTCACAGGTCGGCCAACAGCGTCGCCGGCCGCTCGACGCAGTCCGCCACGTAACGCAGGAAGCCGCCCGCCACACCGCCGTCGCACACGCGGTGGTCGAAGCTCAACGACAACTGGGTGACCTTGCGCACGGTGAGCGCGCCGTCGACGACCCACGGCTTGTCGACGATGCGGCCGACCCCCAGTAGCGCGGCCTCGGGATGGTTGATGATCGGGGTGGAGCCGTCGACGCCGAACACGCCGTAGTTGTTCAGCGTGAACGTGCCCCCGATCAACGCCTCGGGCGGCAGCGCGCCGGTGCGGGCCAGCGCGGTCAACCGACCCAGCTCGGCCGCGAGTTGCCCGGTCGTCAGGGTGTGTGCGTCGCGCACCACGGGCACCACCAGGCCGCGTTCGGTCTGCGCGGCGAAGCCCACGTTCACGTGCGCAAAGCGCACGATCTCCTCGCGGGCGGTGTCCACGCTGGAGTTCAGTGCCGGGAAGCGCCGCAGGCCCGCGACGCAGATCCGGGTCAGCAGCGCCAACAGGCCGATGCGCTGCTCCGGATGCGCGGTTTGGAGCACGTCCTTGGCCTCCAGCAGCGCCGTGGCGTCCACGTCCACCCAGGCCGTGGCGTCCGGGATCTCGGCACGGCTGCGCGCGAGCTTGTGCGCGACCGCACGCCGGATGCCGCGCAGCGCGATGCGCTCCACGCCATGGGCGCCGACCGACGCGCCCGCTGCGGACGAACCTGCTTGCCGTTCCCGGGCGATGGCCAGTTCCACGTCGACGCGGCGGATGATGCCGTCGGCTTTGCCGGCCGCCAGGCGGGCCACGTCGATGCCGTGGTCGCGAGCCAGTCTGCGCACCAGCGGGGAGATCACCAGGCACGTGCCGACCCGGCTCGCTGTCGCCGCCGGCTGCGCATCGCCGTCGACGCGTACAGGCTGCCCGGGCTCGGCGCCGACCCGGCCCATCTCGGCCGCCGGTGCGTCACCGCCGGCGACGCGTACGGGCCGCCCCGGCGTGGTGGCCCCGGCACCCACCCGCAGGCCGTGTGCCGCGGCGGCGGGCGAAGCCGGCCCTCGGCGGCGACGCCGCGAGACGGGCGCGTGGCCGGTGCCGTAGCCGATCAGGACGTTGCCGGAACCTGCCTGCTCCTCCTCGCGATAGCGGTCCGCGGCACCGGAGTTCGTAGTACCGGGGTTCGTCGTACCCGGGTCCGCGGCACCGGGGCCCGGCGCATCGGGAGCCGCCGAGGTTTCCGTGGGCGCGGCGCCGACCGTGATCAGCGGCCGGCCCACCGCGAGCGCCGTGCCGGCCTCGGCGTGCAGGCACAACACGGTGCCCGCGTACGGCACCGGCACCTCGACGGCGGCCTTGGCGGTCTCGACCTCGACCACGATGTGGTCGACCTCCACCGTGTCGCCGACGGCGACCTTCCACTCGACGATCTCGGCCTCGGTCAAACCCTCGCCCAGATCCGGCAGCAGGAAGACCTGCGCATGGAGCGTGTCGGTGCTCACGCCGCCCCCTTGACCAAGTGCCGCACGTCGGGCGTGTCGTCGAACTGCAACCGGTCCACGGCGTCCAGGACGCGATCCACACCGGGTAGGTGCGCGTGCTCCAACTTCGGCGGCGGGTAGGGGATGTCGAACCCGGCCACCCGCAACACCGGCGCGGCCAGCGAGTGGAAGCAGCGCTCCTGCACCCGGGCCGCGATCTCGGCGCCGACGCCCGCGAAGCCCTGGGCCTCCTGGATCACCACGCAGCGCCCCGTGCGGCGCACCGACGCGGCCACCGTCTCGTCGTCGAAGGGCACGAGCGTGCGCAGGTCCACCACCTCCAGGCTGCGGCCCTCCAACGCCGCGGCAGCCGCGGCCTCCAACGCCACCGGCACCGACGGGCCGTACGCCACCAGCGTCGCGTCCGAGCCCGCGCGGCGCACGACCGCGCGACCGAACTCCCTTGCACCGCGCGCGGCAACGTCGACCTCCTCCTTCGCCCAGTACAGCTTCTTGGGTTCGAGGAACACCACCGGGTCCGGATCCTCGATCGCGTCGCGCAGCAGCCAGTAGGCGTCCTCGGGCGTCGCCGGGGTGACCACCTTCAGCCCGGGGGTGTGCGCGTAGTACGCCTCGCTCGAGTCGCAGTGGTGTTCGACGCCGCCGATGCCACCCGCGTACGGAATGCGGATCACCATCGGCAGCGTGAGCCGGCCGCGAGTGCGGTTGCGAAACTTCGCGACGTGCGAGGCGATCTGCTCGAAGGCGGGGTAGGCGAAGGCGTCGAACTGCATCTCCACCACGGGCCGGAAGCCGCCCATCGCCATCCCCACGGCCAAGCCGACGATGCCGGCCTCGGCGAGCGGGGTGTCGAAGCAGCGCTGCTCGCCGAAGTCGCGGGTCAGGCCGTCGGTGATGCGGAAGACGCCGCCGAGCGGACCGACGTCCTCGCCGAAGATCAGTACCCGCTCGTCCGCCGCCAACGCGTCGCGCAGAGCCGTGTTCAGGGCCTGTGCCATCGTGAGGGTCGCCATCTCAGACCTCCTGGGCGGTGGATTCGGCGGCGAGCAGGGCTCGTTGCTCGCGCAGTTGAGGGGTGGGTTCGGCGAAGACGTGGTCGAACAGTTCGAGCGGATCGGCCGGGCTGTCGGTGTTCATCCGGGTGCGCAGATCCGCCGCGAACGCCTCGGCGGCGTCCCGGTCGGCCGCCACGTCCTCGTCCGTGAGCAGGCCGCGCCCGCGCAGGTGGGCCTCCAGGCGCTTCAGCGGATCGGCCGTACGCCAAGCTTCCACCTCGGCCGCGTCGCGGTAGCGCGTCGCGTCGTCGGCATTGGTGTGCGCTTCCATGCGGTAGGTGTGCGCCTCCACCAGGAACGGGCCGTTCCCGGCGCGAGCGTGGTCGACCGCCGCGGTCAGCACGGCCAGCACCGCCACCAGGTCGTTGCCGTCCACCTGTTCGGAGCGCACGCCGTATCCGACACCCTTGTAGGCCAGCGCGGGTGCGGCGCTCTGTCGGGCGAGCGGCACCGAGATGGCGTACTTGTTGTTCTGTACGAAGAACACCACCGGCGCGCGGAAGACCGCCGCGAAGTTGAGCGCCTCGTGGAAGTCGCCCTCGCTGGTGCCGCCGTCGCCGATGAACGCCATCGCCACCCGGTCCTCGCCTCTGCGCCGCATCGCCTCGGCCATGCCGGTGGCGTGCAGGACCTGGGTGGCCAGCGGCGTGCACTGCGGCGCCACCCGGGTGGCCACCGGGTCGTAGCCGCAGTGCCAGTCCCCGCGCAGCAGCGTCAGCACCTCGACCGGGTCCACGCCCCGGGAGACCAGAGCCACCGAGTCGCGGTAGGTCGGGAACAGCCAGTCGTCCTCGCGCAGCGCGAGCACCCCGGCGATCTGGCATGCCTCCTGGCCGCGACTGGAGGGGTACACGGCGAGCCGGCCCTGCTTGGTGAGCGCGGTGGCCTGGGTGTCGAACCGCCGCCCGAGCACCATGCGCCGGTAGGCCTCGCGCAGTTGCGCCTCGTGCGGTGCGGTGTATTCGGCGGGTGCCGGCCCGACCGTGCCGTCCTCGGCGACGAAGCGCACCGGGGCGAGCGAGGGAAGGAAGCTCTGCATCGCCCGGCGCAGGGCCGTCGCGGATATCGGAGACATCGAAGATGCTCGCTTTCATTGGACGTTTGACAGGTGAATGTTCCATCCGGGCGAAGTTCTGTTCAAGGATTTCCGGAATCACGCGATAGACTGTCGCGATCAGACGTCGATGGGAGCCAAATGTCCGAGGATGAAGTGTCGACGCGTCCGGAGTCGGGACGTTTGGCCGGCGCGCCGGACGCCACCGATCGTGCGATCATCGCCGAACTGGTCGAGGACGGACGGATATCCGTGCGCGCCCTCGCCGAACGCGTGCACATCTCCCGCGCCAACGCCTACGCCCGCATCGGCCGGATGGTCGAGGACGGCACGATCTCCGGCTTCACCGCGCGATTGAACCCGCAGCGCGTGGGCCTGGGCACGACCGCGTACGTCACCGTCACCATCCAGCAGAACGCCTGGCGCGCGGTCGGCGAACGGCTGCGTGAGGTCCCCTACATCGAGCACTTCGCTCTGGTCGGCGGCGACTACGACGTCCTGGCCCTGGTGCGCACGCCCGACAACACCGCGCTGCGCGAGGTGGTCCTGGAGCAGATCCAGAGCATCCCCAACGTGCGCTCCACCCGCACCTGGCTGGTCTTCGAGGAGGCGCCCGGACGTGGGGCCGCCTGGGAGGCGTGAGCGGACGCGGGAAAGGCCGTTGCGGGGGCCGGGACCCGGGTCCGCGTCGCCCCTTCCGGGTGCGCCGGGATGCCGCGCATCGACGACAGCGACGATCGGCAGGACACGTACGATCTGCCCGTTCCGCCCGAGCCGCACGAGGGTGGTGGGGCCGGTTGGCTGCT